>NZ_JAPNXM010000002.1:0-265752 GCF_049472675.1 Deferribacter thermophilus | reverse complement strand
TCTGTCCCAGCTTAACAGCGAACATAGCATTATATTTAAGTAACATAAAAAATAAATACCATAATAATTCGTAGGAGAATATATTGTATTAACAATTTTTAAATAACCATCTACTAATTTCTTTGGTTCAATTTTTGGTATAAAATTGAAAAAAATATCAGTATTATTACCAGTAAATATCACATCAACTAATCTATTCTCCTTTTTCAATCTTTCATATAATTTAGTCCCAGGAGGTGCATTTAATATCCCAACCATAGCAGAAATAATCCCACTTTCCTGAATAAAATTAATCTGTTTTTCAAATACATCCTCTTGGTCATTATCAAATCCAACAATAAAACCACCTTGCACCTGTAAACCTTTATTATGCAATTTTTTTATAGAATTTAACATATTAACTTTTATATTTTGAAATTTACTGCTTTCTTTCAAGCTTTCTTCATTTGGTGTTTCTATTCCAATAAATACAGTATCAAACCCTGCTTTTATCATTAAATCGATTAACTCATCATCTTCTGCTATATTAATAGAAACCTGTGTTAAAAACTCAAAAGGGTATCCTTTATCTTTCATCCATAGTATCAGTTTTGGCAATAAATCGTTTTTTACCTTATTCTTATTAGCAATAAAATTATCATCTACAAAAAAGACGCCACCTCTCCAACCCAAGTTATAAATTTTTTCAAGTTCTAAAATGATTTGCTCAGAAGATTTTGTCCTAACTTTATGACCAAACATAGATGTGACATTACAAAAATCACAACTAAAAGGGCACCCCCTAGAATATTGAATACTCAATGTTGCATAGTCATTAATATTTTCTATAAGCTCCCAATAAGGAATGGGTGATACTCTCAAATCAACAAAACTCTCAGCCTTATAAACTTTAGATGTAATACCATTCATAAAATCTTCAATCATTTTATGCAAAACAATCTCACCTTCACCAATTATTAAATAATCAATTTCACTATATAATTCGTATTCTACAGTAAAAAGAGGACCACCAGCTGCTATTTTAACACCATATTTTTTACACCTTTGAATTACCTCATTTGCAGAAGCTTTTTGAACAGACATTGCACTTATCAAAACCAAATCTGCCCATTTTATATCATCATCTTTTAATTCTTTAATATTCATATCTATAAGCTTAAGATTCCAATCTTTTGGTAACATTGCAGCAATTGTCAATAAACCAAGAGGTGGTAAACTTGTTTTCTTATTTATAAAAGATAGGGCATACTCAAAACTCCAAAATGTCTTTGGATATCTCGGATAGACCAACAATACATTCATAATTATATTTTATACCATCAAAATTTACAAATCAACAAAACTTAAAAATACAAAAGTAGTGTATAAGAATTTAGTGTAAGAATCGAAAAAGAGGTATATCTCCTGCAATCTACTAATGCACACAAAAAACAGAAAAAGGAGGTATTCCCCAATGAATAATTATAATTTAGCTGAATTATTTGAAAAATGAATGGTTTTTTGAGTAATTATGAAAAATTTTGCAGGAAATGGTCAGCAAAATATCCAGAAATGATTGCTTTATGGGAAAAGGATTTACCAGAATTAATGACATATTTGAAATATCCAGCTTTAATGAGCCTTATATTTATACTACTAATCCGTTAGAGAGGTTTCATAAAGAGGTTAAAAGGAGGACAAAAGTTATAAAGGTATTTAATAATAAGAAAGCGTTAGAGAAGGTATTATTTTTAGTAATATTAGAGATGAATGACAGTTACAAATCACGAAAGATGAAACATTGGGATTATTTTTTAGCAGTATTGAGAAATAAACGGGCTGAAAAATACAGTAGATTACAGGAGGATAAAAATCTTACATAAAATTAGTTGCACTATGGGATGTTACACAACAGACTTATATGCCGATAAATTTCATAACCAATCTACTTCTATAAAGGCACTTAATAATTTTGTATAAAATCTTCCGTAAAATCAAATATATAAAGGTAACACCAAAAAATATAAAGATCAGAATCTGTCTGCAACTTATTGATAACAAAGACGCCCCCGAGAGGACTCGAACCTCTGACACCAGGATTAGGAATCCTGTGCTCTATCCTCCTGAGCTACGGGGGCAATGTGCGAATTCTTTAAATGGTTTTATGAGTTTTGTCAAGGATTTTACAAAATATTTTGAATTATAAACAAAAAAAACAAGAATGCCGGAGGGGGGACTCGAACCCCCACGGGATTGGCTCCCACTGGATTTTGAGTCCAGCGCGTCTACCAGTTCCACCACTCCGGCTTGACTTTGCGATATATAGTTAACTTTTATAACTTTGTCAAGTTATTAAACTTGAATAAGATTATTTATTATGTTATTATAGTTTAAGAAGTTATATTATACTTTTGGAGCGTATTTTGGCTTTAGACCACGATATATTGTTAGAAGTTGGTACAAACGAATTTGAAGTAGTAGAATTTATTATAGATGCTGATAAAAAATATCATTTCGGTATAAATATTGCCAAAGTTAGAGAGATTATCAGAATGCCAGAAACAGTCCGTATTCCAAATGCTCATCCAGCTATAATAGGATCTGCAAATATTAGAAACAAAATTATACCAATAATTAATTTGGCTCAATGCCTTAACCTAAAAACAGATTTTTACCCCAAAAAATCAAAAGTTATTATTACTTATTTTAATCACAAATTTCACGGTTTTGTTGTTGATGATATTAACAGAATACATCGAGTAAAATGGGCTGACATAAAAGATTACTCAAGCATAGCCGACTTTAGACTTGCAGAAACTGTTTTGGGAGTAGTAAAAATTGAAGATAGATTAATTCAGTTGTTAGATTTTGAAAAAATAGCTTCAGAAATAAATCCTGACACAAATTTTGATGAAGTAAGTATAGATTTTTCATTAGCTGATAAAAGAAAAAATAAAACGGTATATATTGCAGAAGATTCACTTGTTATTCGTAAACTATTAAAAAATACTTTAAAACAAGCAGGATATATTGTCCAAGATTTTGAAAACGGAAAAAATCTATTGAATGCTGTAAAAAGCCAATTGCCTGATTTAATCGTAACTGACTTAGAGATGCCTGAAGCTGATGGTACATTTATTATAAGAACAATTAGAGAAAAAATGAAAATATTAAACATACCTATTGTTGTGTTTTCCTCTTTAGCAAGTGAAGAAAATGAAAGAAAAGTTTTAAGTATTGGAGCAAATATTTTTATAGGTAAGCCAGATTTGAATATATTAGTTAACACAATAGATAAATTTTTGATAGAGGGGGTAAAATGAAACATAAAAAGTTATTTTTAACAATTATTTTATTAATATTTTTAATCTCATGTGCTCAAAATAATGAGGTCATTAAGCAATCAATATCAAACCTAAACTCAGATATAATGAATTTACAAAAATCCATTGCTGAGTTACAGTTAAATATTCAAGAATTAGATAGAAAAATAAATGTAAATAGCGAAAATATTAAAGTAAATTCTGAAGCAATTGCCAAATTAAAAAATGAGCTAAATAATTTAAACTATAAGTTTGAAACAATAAAACAAAATACTAACAAACAAATAAGCATTAAACCTAACAAAAATGAGAATGTTAATACTTCCAAAAATACAGAATCAAGTGAAATTATTATTATCGAAGATAATACAACTGATAAAACTTCACTATATTCTTATTCGTATGAACTTTATATGCAAGGGAAATATTTTGAAAGTATGAATAAGTTTAACGAATTTTTAAATAAATATCCTAACGATGATTTGTCTGATAATGCGCTTTATTGGATTGGTGAAATTTATTACAGCCAAAAAGACTATATAAAATGCATAGATAATATGAAAGAATTAATTAAAAAATACCCTCAAGGCAACAAAGTGCCTGATGCATACTTAAAAATGGCTTATGCCTATTTAGAGATAGGAGACCAGGATAACGCTGTAAAGTATCTTAAATATTTATTAGATAATTATCCTGCAGCAAGAGCTGCTAATTTAGCAAAACAAAAATTAAATGAACTTGGAGTTGGTTATGAGTAAAATAATTTCTATTATCACAATAATTTTTATTTTTTCTTGTTCACTACTTTTTGCAGAAAATTACACTGTTAAAAAAGGTGATACTCTGTGGGACATATCAGGGAAATATTATGGGAACTATTTTCTTTGGCCAATTTTGTGGAAATATAACACAGACATAAACAATCCAGATCTAATTTTTCCAAAGCAAAAGCTCATTATACCAATTTTAGATGATAAATTTGAAAAGATTAATAAAGATTCATCAATTCTTTTGAAAAAGACAGAAAAAAAAGAAAATATTAATAATCAATCTGAATCATTAATGAGAGTTCATTACTCACTAAGTAAATTAAAGTTAAACAGTTTTGAGTTTATAAAAGATAAACTTCCAAACTGTAAAATACTATCAGTAGAAGAAGGAAAATATTATGCCTCTACAGGAAATATTATTCGCATATTAAATAACGATTATGATATTAATGATCATATTGTGTTATACCAGCAAATTGAAAAAATAGATAAAAATGAATACATAATGAAAGTTACAGGTTATGCTACCATAAAATCTATTGAATCAGACAATACTGCTTTGGCTCTCATTAATAAATCTTATGAACCAATTAGCAAAGGTTTTTACTGTGAGAAAAGTCAAGAATATATGATATCACTATCAAAACAGTTTAAAGATATTGAGAATAAAAAAGAAGGGAAAATTGTTTATTTTACAGATGGTGTAAGATTTGCTTCTGAAGGGCTTAATGCTATCATATATGATGAAAATAACACAGCAAAAGTTGGAGACATTTACACTATTTACAAAACAATTGATGAGGGTGGTTATAAAAGAAAAATTTACTCAGGTGAAGCTCAAGTTATTTTCAAAAGTGGAGATTATTTAACAGCAAGAATAATCAAAACAAATTTAGAAGTAGGTTTAGGGGATACAGCAGTTTTAACAAAAATTATTGTTATGAAATAAAAATGCAAAAATGAATTTATTTAGGAATATACCCAAAAAAGATAAGCTGTTATCCTATTTTGATTTATCATATAACAGAAAGATTATTAGTTATCTCATTGATAATGAATTAGATTTATTAAGAGAAAAAATCAAAAATAATGAAAAAGTAGAAATTAATGAAGCTAACTTTAGCTCTAACATAAAAAAACAATATAACGATCTAATAGAAGGGACACTTAAATATGTAATTAATGCCACAGGGATTGTATTACACACAAATTTAGGAAGAGCACCCATTTCTGAAAATATTATCAAGAATGTTCTAAAAGTCCTATCTGGCTATTCTAACTTAGAATATAATTTAGATTTAGGCGAAAGAGGTGAAAGATATCATCATGCTGTAGAATATCTAAAAATTTTAACGGGTTGTGAAGATGCCATAATTGTAAACAATAATGCTGCAGCAGTTTTTTTGATAAATAATACATTTAATAGAAATAAAGAAGTTTTAATATCAAGAAGCGAATTGGTAGAAATAGGTGGCAGTTTTAGGATACCAGAAGTAATTAAAAATAGTGGCGCTATACTAAAAGAAGTTGGAACTACTAACAAAACAAAAATCTCAGATTATGAATCGAATATTACAGAAAACACGTCAATGATAATGAAAGTCCATAAAAGTAATTATGCCATTATAGGTTTCTTCGAAGAGGTTGATTACAAAGATATTCCTCAACTTGCTAAAAAATATAATATCTTATCATATTGTGACCTTGGTAGTGGAAGTCTAAACCATATAAAAAATTGTAATGAACCTCTATTATCCGATTTGATTGGATATGGTTACGATTTAGTAAGTGCCAGTGGTGATAAACTGCTTGGCTCAGCTCAATCTGGCATTATTTTAGGAAAAAAACACTTAATAGATGAATTGAAAAAAAACCAGCTTTTGAGAATGTTAAGAGTTGATAAAATCACTTTAGCAATATTACAAGAAACCTTAAAATTGTATTTATTAGAAAAATTTGAAGAAATCAAAACAAACCAGCTGTTTTCGCAATCTCTTGAAATTCTTAAAAAAAAGGCTACAAAACTTAAAAAATTGATAACAAAAATAGAAAATACAAACCAATTAGATATAGAAATTAAAGAGATAGAAACTTACTCTGGTGGTGGCAGCTGTCCAATGATAACCCAACCATCTATCGCACTGTTCATTACTCATAAATCACTAAAACCTCACCTATTAGAAAAAATGTTAAGAAAATTTAAACCACCAATAATCTCTCGTGTCCAAAACGATAAATTAATTTTAGATGTTAGGACTATCTTTGAAGAAGATTTACAAACAATAGCTAATGGTCTATCATGGGCTATAAATCAGTTATTATAGGGACTGCTGGCCATATAGATCACGGCAAATCTTCTCTTGTTAAAGCGCTCACAGGGATTGATCCTGACAGATTAAAAGAGGAAAAATCAAAAGGGATTACAATCGATTTAGGTTTTGCACATTTTAAAGCTGATAATCTTGTTATATCCTTTATAGACGTTCCTGGTCATGAATCATTAGTTAAAAATATGATAGCTGGTGCAACAAATTTTAATATCGCTCTTTTAGTAATAGATGCAAAAGAAGGGATTAAAGCTCAAACTATAGAACATTGCAATATCATTAATTATTTAAATGTAGAAAATTTAATTATTGCTTTAAACAAAATAGATTTAGTTGATAACTCTCTTATTAACCAACGAATTAACGAAATAAATTTATTTTTATCAAAATACAACTTTAAAAATATTGATTTAATCAAAACATCAATAAATGATAAAACCACTATGGAAAATCTAAAAAACACAATCATAAAATACGCAAAAAATTATTATGATAATAAAATACATTACCCTTTTCTAATGCATATCGATAGAGTTTTTAGTTTAAGAGGGTTAGGAACAGTTATTACAGGAACTTCAACCTTTGGCACTCTGAAACAAAACGAATTAATTACAATATCTCCTCTAAATAAAACTGCCAAAATTAAATCTTTACAAAACCACGGACAACCCATTGAAAAAATTTTACCAAACATGAGAGTTGCCATAAATCTGAGTGATATTAAAAAAGATGAAATATTAAGAGGCCATATCGTTCATAAAGGGGATTATTACTCTACCCAAGTATTTTATTCTCAAATAAAACTATTTGAAAATATTCATAAAAATTTCACCATCAAAACAAATAAAAAATATCTTCTATTTTTTGGAACAGATTCAACCTATGCAAAAATAATATTACTTGATAAAAAAGAGATAAAAAAAGGCGAAGAAGCATTTGCTAAAATTATTGTAGAAAAAGATATTATTACATACCCTACTGAGAAAATGCTAATTAGAAGCGGTTCACCTCAATTAACGATAGCTGGTATCACTACTTTATTCTGTGATGATATAAACCTAAATAAAAAGGATTTGATTAGTTTTCTAAATACAATCGCTAAAAAAGATTACAAAACAGCTCTGTCGATACTGCTCAAAAATACAGGATACTATATCTTTAAAAATCAACATCAGTTCCTTCATCTGACAACTGATGAGTTTGCTAATTTGTTAAATGAGCTAAATATTAGCAAATTATCAAATGTAATCTTTTATAAAAACAAAATTAACTACATTATCGAAAATATATTAAATAAAATAAAATTCTCTGAAATTATAAGTCTGTCTGAATTTGAAAACTTTAATCAATTGCCAGAATTATTGAAAAATTATGTTATTGATACAATAAAGGAAAAATTACCAAAAAATGAATATACAATAACAGGATACATAATTAATAAAAATAAACTAACACCTTTTGAAAAAAAGGCTTATGATATCTTAAATACCATGAAACAAAATCTTTCTATAACAAATGCCACAAATATTTCTGAAACTTTTAATATCCCTAAAAATGAAGCAGAAAAAATAATCGTTTTCTTACAAAATAGGGATAAATTAAAAAAACTTGCTGATAATATTTACATACCCGTTAACTCTTTAAACAAAATTTTATCAAGCTGCATAGACCTTGCTAAAAAAGAAGGCTACATTGATATAAAAAATATAAAAAATGTTGTTGAAGCTCCCAGAAAAACAATCATTGCGATATTAGAGTACTTAGACAAAACTAATCATTTTATAAAAAAAGATAATAAAAGATTTCTTAAACAATAAAACTATTTAGTATAATCAAATATTTCTGTATCTAAAGGAACTACCAGATTGAAAACTTTATCATCAATTTTTTTATTAACTTCAACATTTTGAAAAACTATTTCTGTGATATTGCCAGAATTATCTTCACTTTTTATTCTTTTTACAAAGATATTATCAAATTGTAATATTATATACAAAATACCGATCTCTTCTTTAGGTGTTAATTTAAATTTTCTATCCTCTAAAAATTCAATTTTAAAGTTTTTCTTCAAAGTGGACAAATCCATAATAAGTTGCAAAACAACATTATCTTCCAAATTTATCTTTTGCCTCATTAATTGTTTTAAACTACTATCATAATATTCCATAATATTTTTATTAAAAAAATAAAATTGCCAATAAGGTTTTTCATAATTCCACAAAAGTTTTTTACCTTTGATAAGATAAACTTTTCCAGAGTAATATTCTTCATCAAACCCCTTTATCAAAGTTTTCTGAACAAACTCAGCTTCCAACAAAAAAACATTAGAATATTTGCTTAATAAAACATCAACAGCATCTGCATTAACAATTATTGGTAAAAAAAGAATGTAGATTATAAAAAGAATAATTTTATTTTTTTTCATTTACAACCCTTTCTAATTTTTGTATAAAGATTATATTAAATACACAAGAATTGCAAGAGGCTGATTATGAATATCTTGTTGATCGATGATGAACATACCTTTCATGATATCGTTAACTTATTAGCCCAAAGACTTAAATTTAATTTTATATCAAAAAGTTCTGGAGAACATCTACAAGAAGTATTAGAAAGCCACAAAATTAATTACGCATTTATTGATTTAAATCTTAAAAATGAATCTGGTTTAAAAATAATTGAGTTAATAAACAAGCTCTCTCCAGAAACAAGATGTTTCATCTTTTCATCATCAAACGTGATTTGTACAGATAAAAATATAAAATTTGAAATACTTGATAAACACAAACTCGTAGATAAAATTAAAGAGCTTTGTGATAAAAACAATCAATCTAATACATAATCACCAGCAGCTATTCTCTTTTTAATATGTTTTTGAATTGTCTCTCTTTTTGTGGGGGTCAATCTATCTAAGAAAAGAACTCCATTCAAATGGTCAATCTCATGTTGAAAAGCTCTAGCTAACAAATCTTCTGCCTCAATCTGAATTTCATTCCCATCAATATCTAAACCTTTCACTAATACTTTTGCTGCTCTTCTAACATTTGCATATTCACCAGGTATACTTAAACAACCCTCCTCAGCAATTACTTCACCTTCAGCCTCTACAATGACTGGATTGATTATTTTTATAAGCTTTGTTTTATCCTCACCAGCTGTTGGATCAATTACAAGTATCCTTTCATTTACCCCTACTTGAGGAGCTGCAAGCCCCACACCTGGAGCGGCATACATAGTATCAACCATATCATCAATTAATTTTTTCACTCTACCATCTATATTTTCCACCTCTTTTGATTTCCTTCTCAAAATTGGATTTGGGTATTTAACAATTTTCAAAACCATTTATTACCTCCTTTACTCTAAACTATAATAATTTTAATTTAAAATTAATCAATATTAAAAATCGTTTTTTAAAAAATCTTTATATGAATATCTTTTGAAATATGCCAACATCGCATTTCTAAACTTTTCTCTTAATTCTTCATTATTTATTTTACTTGCTAGTCTCTCAACTATCATTTTTTCCTTATCTGTTGGTTCTTTAAGTAAAATTTCTTTATCTTTTCTTCTATTTTCTTTATGAAGCATAATTATTTTTATATCTTTAACATCAATGTTATTATTTCTTAATTTATTTATTATATCATCCTTTAAGAAAAAAAATTCATTTTTCAAAATATGTTCCCATGTTCCTATATACAGCACACCATCTTTTAAAAATAAAGGTGTCGAATACCTTGCCAAAAAATCTCCCCCAACCTCTCCCCAAAGCTTTACCAATGACAAAGTCCGACTTATATTCTCTGGTAAACTGTTTGATAAAATCTCATTTATTCTTTTCATTTAATCTTGCTATCTCCTGTTCAACCCTTTTTAATAAATCTTTCACACCATCTCTGGTTATAGAAGATATTTCAAAATAATCATCTTTTTTTCCTATTTTATCAATATAATTTCTAAAATTAGATAAAAACTCATTATTTGCTACATCAAGTTTTGTAGAAACAATAATCTCTTTTTTCTTTAACAAATCTAAAGAATAATTTTTTAATTCTTCTCTTATTTTTTCATACCTTTCTTCCATAGGTGTTTCAAAATCGGATGCATCAATAAAGTGCAATAATAATCTTGTTCTTTCTATATGCCTTAAAAACTGAATACCAAGGCCAACGCCTTTATGTGCTCCCTCAATCAATCCTGGCATATCAGCTATCACAAAACTTTCACCATACTCACCTTTTACTACCCCAAGATTTGGAGTAATAGTAGTAAAAGGGTAATCAGCTATTTTTGGTCTAGCAGCAGAAACTACAGAAATAAAAGTGGATTTACCTGCATTAGGATAACCTATAATACCCACATCTGCTATCAATTTTAGCT
Organism: Deferribacter thermophilus; assembly: GCF_049472675.1. Taxonomy (NCBI): domain Bacteria; kingdom Pseudomonadati; phylum Deferribacterota; class Deferribacteres; order Deferribacterales; family Deferribacteraceae; genus Deferribacter; species Deferribacter thermophilus. The sequence goes on along the minus strand of NZ_JAPNXM010000002.1, from coordinate 254,970 downwards.
CTAACAGCAATATCTTTTCTTCACCAGGTTCACCCTCTTCTGCAATCCTTGGTGCTCTTTGAGTGGGAGATACAAACATTTTATTACCTCTACCACCTTTACCCCCCTTAGCAACAAGCACCACCTGACCATGTTTAGTAATGTCTGCAATTATTTCACCACTTTCAAAATCCTTTACTATTGTTCCAACAGGTACTTTGATATATAGATCTTCCCCTTTTTTCCCATGTTGGTCTTTTCCTCTACCATGCTCACCACGGGATGCTTTATAAATTGGATTAAATGTAACATCTAAAAGGGTTGATTTACCTTCATCACCAACTAAATAAATATCCCCACCATCCCCACCATTTCCGCCATCAGGGCCACCTCTAGGGACAAACTTTTCCCTTCTAAAACTTACACAACCTCTTCCGCCATCTCCTGCTTTTACATGAATTTTTGCTACATCAATAAATTTCATAAACAAACTCTTTTTTTTATTTTATAATATAGATTTTACTAAGAACTACAACAGGAAAAAATGCAAGAAAAAAAAGCCCCTTAGCGGGGCTTTATTTAGACTCTTTCAGGATATACTGAAACAAATTTGCCCATTCTCCCTTTATCTTCAAACTTCACATAACCATCAATAAGAGAAAAAATTGTATAATCTTTACCAAGCCCTACATTTTTCCCAGGTTTGAATTTTGTACCTCTTTGTCTTACAATTATATTTCCTGCTCTTACAAGCTCACCACCAAACTTTTTAACACCCAGCCTTTTACTTTGGCTATCTCGACCGTTTTTAGTACTACCACCAGCTTTCTTATGAGCCATTTAAGCCTCCTAACCTACTTTGATATCTTTAACTTTAATCTTAGTATAATACTGTCTATGACCGTATCTTTTTTTATAATCTTTTCTTCTCTTTTTCTTAAATACAAGAATCTTTTTATCTCTCCCATGTTCTAAAACTTCTACTGCAACCTTTGCATTTTCTACAACAGGTGTCCCAAGAACCAAATCTTGTTCAGTAGCCACTGCTAATACATCTTTTATCTCAACAGTTGAGCCTGTATCAGCATTTAGCTTTTCTACCTTCAAGACATCTCCAACCTTTACTGTATACTGCTTTCCGCCAGTCTTGACAATAGCAAACATTTATTATCACCTCCATTTTAGACATAAGTATCGGGAAAGGATTTATATATCATTTTATCCTTTTTAGTCAACCAAAAAATTAAAAAATCATTTAATAACTTTTAATTCATAACTTAAACTGCCCAAGCCTAAATCTTCGGCATGTTTTAACTGAACCAAAGGATCAATATAGTTATATATTTTTTTAAAAGGATCATATCTAAGCTTTTTTATAACAAAATCATAACAAGCTTTATCCAAAGCAACTGGATCAGTAGATGCAAAAAAACCTATATCATCACAAACAGGTTTATCATTGCCTGGATAACAATCACATGCAGGTGAAATGTTAGTCGCTATGTTTATGTAAAGAATTTTCCCTTTTAAAATCTTTGATACCCCATAAGCATATTCAGCCATTTTCAAAGAGGTATTCTCTGCTGTTTCATCCCAATTTATCCCTATTGCTCCATGTGGGCATACAGCAATACATCTAGCACAGCCTGTACATTTATCTGTAATCTCTGCATACTTTTTTACTACAATAGCCTCTGCTGCACATGCATCCTTACACAATCCACATGCAGTACATTTTTCTGCATGTACTTTCGGTCTTGTAACTGAATGCATTGCCAATTTACCTTCTCTTGAAGCGCACCCCATAGATAAATTTTTTATAGCACCGCCAAAACCAGACACCTCATGCCCCTTAAAATGACTAACACATACCATACCATCAGAATGTACAATATCGGATGCAAGCTTCACCTCTTTTAATAACTTTCCATCAATCTTACAAGAAATACTGTTTTCACCTCTTAAGCCATCAGCTATAATCACTGGTACTTGCAAAGTAGAATAATTAAATCCATTCATAAATGCGTTATGTAAATGATCTACGCTGTTAGTTCTCATACCTACATACAATGTATTTGTATCAGTTAAAAAAGGTTTTACTTTTATCTGTTTCAAGACTTCAATAATAGGTCTTAAAAAAATAGGTCTTATAAATGCTGTATTCCCAAGCTCCCCAAAATGTGTTTTGACAGCAATTAATGAACCTTTATCAAAGACCTCTTCAGGTTTTAATTTTTTAAAAATCTTTTTAATCTTATCCAAAGGGGAATTCAATTTTTTATTTTCTAAAGAGGAATAGTATATTATAGCCATATGCCCCCCATTGTTTCACTCTTTACAGTTAACAAATTTATTTGTATAATTAATTATATATTCATTTAGGAGAAATTTTATGGAATTTTATCATCTTGTCAACAAAAGATATTCAGTTAGAGGTTATCTATCCAAATCCATCGAAGAAGAAAAGATAAACTATATCTTAAAAGTAGCAAGATTAGCACCCAGTGCTGCAAATAGGCAACCTTGGAAAATTTATATAATAAAAGATAAAAATTTAAAAAATAAATTATGTGAAGCTTATCCTAGAAGCTGGTTAAATGAAGCTCCAATTATTGTTGTTTTCGTGGGATTAACAGATAACAACTGGATAAGAAATGATGGTAAAGATTATCTTTTATGCGATGTCACAATAATTGCTGATTACTTTATTTTAGCCGCTACTGAAGTTGGACTTGGGACATGTTATATAGCTGCTTTTGATGAAAAAAAGGTTATTGAAGCTTTAAATTTACCACCTAATGAAATCCCCCTGTTAATGACGCCATTAGGATACCCAAAAGAAAATTCAATCAAAGAAAGAAAAAGAAAAGAAATTGGTGAGTTTGTTGTCGAAATATAATGCTGATTTTTTAAAGACACATTTTATTGAGTTTTTGATCGTATTAATCGTAATTCTATTTTTTTTAGTATCAAAACTTCTCATAAACAAACTAACTAAGAAATTCAATATTAATAAATCATTAAGTAAGAACCTCAACTTTTTATTCATTATTATAATATTAGAAATACTCAAATCACAAATAAACTTTTCACCTATTTTAAATAAAATATCTTCATTTGTTGAATTAGCTTTAATCATTACAATTTTTTACAACTTAATTGTAAAAATTTATATTGAAGATTATCTCATAAAGTACAAACAAAAACAGATAAAACATATCATTATTGATATAATAAAATTAATATTCTTAGTAATATTTATACTTTCTATACTGAGAATAGTTTTTAATATCGATATAATAACTCTACTTACACCATCTGCTATACTCACTGCAATTATCGGTCTTTCCATGAAAGATACTATAGGAAACTTAATTTCAGGATTGATTATACAGATTGAAAAGCCTTTTGATGTTGGGGATTGGATAAAGGTTGATAATGAATCAGGTGAAGTAGTAGAGATAAACTGGCGCTATACCAAGCTAAAAACCCTTGATAATATTTATCTCATCATTCCGAATAATACCATTTCTTCTGGAAATCTTTTAAACTATAACAAACCGGAAAAATCAATGAGAATTTTGCTAAACATTGGAGTCAGTTATGACACTCCACCTGCAAAATTAAAACAGGTTGTAATGAAAGTGTTAAAAAATTGTATCTATGTTGATAAATCAAAGGAAATAAATATTTATCTTAAAAACTATAATGATTTCAGTATCGACTATGATATAGCTTTTTGGATTAAAGAATATCGATATCTAAGAGATGCAAGAGACGAAATTTATTCATCTTTATGGTATGAATTTAAAATGGCAAACATTGAGATACCATTTCCAATAAGAACTATTATACAAAAACCTTTAGAGGACAAAAAAGATAACACTGATGCTGATATTACAAATACTGTATCACTAATATCTAAAATCCCATTATTTCAAAATTTACCTGAAAGTTTATTATTTAATATTGTGAAATTTTCTCACATCGTTAGTTTTCCTGCTGGAACTACAATTATTAAGGAGAATGAAACTGGAGAGTCAATGTTTGTAGTAATTGACGGCGAATTGGAAATAATAAAAAATGGAAAGAAAATTGCAGAAATAACAAAAGGTGATATGTTTGGAGAAATGAGTTTATTAACTGGAGAAAAAAGGATGGCAACTGTGATTACAAAAACCGATTCAACCCTTTTAGAAATTTCAAGGCCTGTATTTAAAGTTTTCTTACATAATACCAGCTTGTATAACAATATTGTAAAAATATTAGAAGAAAGATTAAATGAACTAAAAACAATAGTACCAAATAATAAAGAAAATATAAAATCTACACAAAACTTATTAACAAAGTTTAAAAATATATTCAATATTTGAGGAGAAACCGATGGAAAGACTTATCGAAAAAGCAAACATACTCATAGAAGCTTTACCTTATATAAGAAAATTTTATGGTAAAACCATTGTAATAAAATATGGTGGACATGCAATGGTTGATGAAGAACTTAAAAGTTGTTTTGCTCAAGATATAACACTACTAAAATTTATAGGAATAAATGTAGTAATAGTTCATGGTGGCGGTCCCCAAATAGGTGAAATGCTTAAAAAACTTAATATTGACTCAAAGTTCATATCAGGGATGAGAGTAACGGATAAAGAAACAATGAATATCGTGGAAATGGTTTTAGCTGGAAGTGTAAACAAAGAGATTGTGAAGCTTATAAACAAACATGGTGGAAATGCAATTGGTCTCTCAGGGAAAGATGGCAATCTTATCAAAGCTAAAAAATTGTTAATTAAAAAGAGTGATGATTTTATCCAAACCCCAGAAATTATAGATATAGGGCATGTTGGAATTGTAGAATCAGTCAATGTTGCAGTACTTGAAAATATAACCAAAAACTTTATACCTGTTATTGCACCTGTTGGGATAGATGATAATTTTGAAACATATAATATAAACGCTGATTTAGTTGCATCAAGTGTCGCTAAATTTTTAAAAGCTGAAAAACTTATACTTTTAACTGATGTAGTAGGTGTATTAGATAAAAACAAAAATCTAATAAGCACAATAAAAGTTTCTGAAATAGAAAATTTAAAAAAGGATGGAACTTTGACAGGTGGGATGATACCAAAAATAGACGCATGCAAAGATGCTGTAGAAAATGGTGTTTCTAAAGCACATATAATTGATGGCAGAATAAGGCACTCTGTTTTACTAGAAATATTTACAGACTCAGGGATAGGAACACAGGTGATAGCATGAGAGTACCAGAAAATTTTATAAAAGATATAATTATTCCAGCATGCAATGATGAAAGAATAGCTGAAGCCTTTGTAAAAGTTCCTCGCCATTTTTTTGTTGATGAAGCTTTACTTAAATTAGCATACAAAGATGATGCTCTCCCTATAGGGTATGGACAAACAATTTCTAAACCTTCTACAGTAGCTAAAATGACAAAAGTTTTAAACCCTCAACCATCTGACAGAGTATTAGAAATTGGTACAGGGTCTGGGTTTCAAGCTGCAATTTTATCAAAACTGGTATCAGAAGTGTACACAGTAGAAAGGATCCCTGCCCTTTATAGTAGAGCTACCAATATTATTAGACGACTCTATATTCATAATATAAGATTTAAAATTGATAATGGGAAAATCGGTTGGGAAGAATATGCACCTTTTGATAAAATAATTGTAACTGCTGGAGCAGAAGAATTACCCCAAGAGCTTTTGTACCAGTTAAAAAATGGCGGCAGATTGGTTATTCCATTAAAAGGTGAATTAAAATTATTCATAAAAGAAAACAATAAACTCATTGAAAGCAAAATCGGTAATTGCAACTTTGTAAAATTTGTATTTTAAATAAAATAATTATTTGGTAAAAAATATTAATTATTGACGAAAAGTTAAAAAAATACTAATTCTATAATGTGGATACTGTATCTGTTATAGGGCAATCAAGTTTTGATCCTGAAATCTGTCACATTGCGGAATCTGTCGGTGAATTAATGGCAAAAAAAGGGTATGCTGTTATAACTGGTGGACTCTCAGGGGTAATGGAGTACGCTTTAAAGGGCGCAAAAAAACACAACGGTTTAACAATTGGGATTATCCCTACATATAACAAAAAAGATGCTAATCCATTCTGTGATATTGTTATTCCCACAGGGTTAAATCATGCAAGAAATATTTTGGTAGTATCTTCAGGGGATATTGTAATTTCAGTTGGCGGTGAATACGGCACAGCAAGTGAAATCGCAATAGCATTAAAATTAGGGAAAAAAGTATTTAGTTACAAATCACCTTTAGTCCACGAAAATAACTTTTTAAATAAAAGTGATTTTTTATATGAAATAAGTAGGTTATGATGGATTTAGATTTTGAATTTGAAAAAGATGATGAATTAGAATTAGATGACATTAAAGATTCTGTATCAAGTGATGATTTAGAGTCACTATCGATTTATCTATCAGAGATTTCTAAATACCCTACACTTACAAAAGAAGAAGAGATTGAATTAGCAAAAAAAATTGAAAGTGGAGATGAAGAAGCTAAAAAATTAATGATAAATTGTAATTTAAAGCTTGTCGTTTCCATAGCAAAAAAATACAACAATAGAGGCTTACCTCTCATTGACCTAATCAATGAAGGGAATATTGGGTTAATCAAAGCTGTAGAAAAATTTGATTACAAAAAAGGGTTCAAATTTAGTACTTATGCTACATGGTGGATTAGACAAGCAATGGAGCGAGCAATAGTCAATCAAACCAACATGATTAGAATACCCGTTCACATGAATGAAAATATCATAAAAGTAAAAAAAGCATCAGAAAAACTTAGAAGAAAATTAAAGAGAGAACCTACCCTTTTCGAGCTTGCTACAGAATGTGGAATGTCTCTTTTAACAATCCAAAAAGCTATCGATGCTATGCAGCAAAACATCTCAATTGATAACTCTATTAATGAAGATGATACCAGCACCTTACATGATATTTTACCAGAGCCAGATAATAAATATGACCCTTTTAAGAAAGTTTTACAGCAAAAGAATAAAGAATTAATTATGAGCTGGATAGAATGTCTAAACGAAACTGAAAAAAAATTAATAATACGAAGATATGGCTTGGATGGGAGCGAACCTGAAACTCTTGAATGTATAGGTAAGCGATTGGGAGTTACTCGAGAAAGGGTTAGACAGATTGAAAAACGAATTTTAACAAAATTAAAAAACCATCTAAAAACCAAAAAAATCAATCTGGAGGAACTTTTATGATTAAAACTCCAAAAGACGAATTGCAAAGAAGATTAAAGATGTTTAAAGAAACAATGAATAAATTTGCACCAGAATGGGAACTCGCAGTTTTTTTTGATAAAATTAACATTTTTTACCTCACTGGTACAATGCAAAACGGCACACTCTTTATTCAAAGAGATGATAAACCCTACTTTTTTATTAGAAGAAACTTTGATAGAGCATTGGCAGAATCAGAATTTGAAAATCTCGTTCCTATAAAAAGCTTTAGAGATATTAACCAATACATAACTCACTTACCTAAAACTGTGCATATAAGTAAAGACAGCACACCAATTTCAATCTTTGAAAGGTTTAACTCTTATTTTAATTTTGAAAAGGTAGAATCACTTGATTTAGCAATAAATTACACAAGGTCTATAAAAAGTGAATATGAGCTTGAGTTTATTGTTAAAGCTGGTGAAATTCATAGAATCACAAAAGAAGATATTGTTCCAAAACTTCTTGTAGAGGGGATGACCGAATTTGATTTTGCAAGACTACTCTTAAACGAAATGTTAAAAATAGGGCATCATGGAATAACAAGAATTAAATCATTTAATGGTGAGCTATATTTGGGAAATATTTGCTTTGGTGAAAATTCAAATTATTTCAATTCATTTGATGGGCCTGGTGGCTTAAAAGGGGTCTGCCCAGCTGTTCCGCTTTTTGGAAACAGAGAAACAAGATTAGAAAAAAATATGTTAGTTCATGTAGATACAGCATGTGGCTATATGGGGTATTATACTGATAAAACACAGATATATTACACTGGTAAAACACCTAATAAAGTTATCGACATACATAAACAATGTGTAGCTATACAAAATAAAGTTGCAGAAATGTTAAAACCAGGAATTACACCACAAGAAATTTATAACAATATAATGGCCGAACTTGACAATGATTTTCTCAACGGTTTTATGGGTTATAAATCAAATCAGGTAAAATTTTTAGGTCACGGTATTGGATTAAATGTAGATGAATTTCCTGCAATAGCAAAGGGTTTTGATATACCTTTAGAAGAAAATATGGTAATTGCTGTTGAACCCAAAAAAAGTATAGATGGAATAGGAATGGTGGGGATAGAAAATACATATATCGTTACAAAAAATGGTGGCAAATGTATCACAGGCACTAATTACGACATTATTGAAGTTTACCTATAAATAATGAAGCTTGATTTCAATTCAGAGTTTCAAAAAGCATTAGACTTAGCTCTCAACTCTGAAAAGCATTTATTAATCACAGGAAAAGCAGGAACTGGCAAATCTACTTTTTTAAAATATCTATTAAATGAGGCTACCTTAGATGCTGTGGTTCTTGCACCCACAGGAGTTGCTGCAGTCAATATTGGTGGAGAAACAATACACTCTTTTTTTCAATTTCCAATAGATATTACTCCAGACAAAATTCCTGATCTCTATATTTATGATTACGAACAATATAAACATATTCATACCATAATAATCGATGAGATATCGATGGTTCGAGCAGATTTATTAGATTGTATCGATCTATTTTTAAAAAGGGTGAAAAATCCAAAACTCCCCTTTGGCGGTACAAAAATGATATTCATAGGGGATCTATACCAACTGCCACCTGTATTAACATCACAACAAAAAAAAGCTTTTAAAATAAAATATAAATCACCCTATTTTTTCGAAGCAAATATATTTAAAGAACTCGATTTAGAATTCATTGAATTTGAAAAAATTTATCGCCAATCTGACAAAACATTTATAGATATATTAAACAGAATAAGAAACAATACTGTAACTGACGAAGATATCAAAGTAATAAATTCTCGAGTCAAAGATAAAATAGACAATGATGAAGGATATATTTATTTGACAACAATAAATAAAAATGCAGAAGAAATCAATAACCAAAAACTTTCTAAACTTAATGGGAAATTATACGAACTAATTGGTACTTTAAAAGGGAATTTTGATAAAAACAATCTTCCCACACCTTTAAATCTACAATTAAAAATAGGTACTCAGGTTATGTTATTAACAAATTCTCCAGATAAACTTTGGGTAAATGGAACAATTGGGTTTATAACAAACATATACCCAGAAGAAAAGATTATTGAGCTTGTTCTTGATAATGGCAATTTAGTAGAAATTTCCCCTTTTAAATGGGATATGATAAAATTCTATTACGATAAATCAGCAAAAAAGATTGTAAGTGAGACAGTTGGTTCTTATACACAATTTCCAATAAAACCTGCTTATGCAATTACTGTACACAAAAGTCAGGGTAAAACCTTTAATAATGTCATAATAGATACCAGAAATCATTTTTTTGCACCTGGTCAATTTTATGTAGCCTTTAGTAGGTGCACCTCTTTAGACGGCGTAATTATAACAAAAAAAATCTCTAAAAAGAGTATTATTTTAGACAGAAAAGTTGTAAACTTCCTTACAAGCTTTCAGTATCAACTATCCGAGAAAAAAATACCTTTAAACAAAAAAATAGAAATAATTAAAAAAGCAATAGAAAACAAATCAAATATTGAAATTTTATATCTAAAAACCAAAGATGAAAAATCTAAAAGGGTAATTATCCCTACTGATATAGGGAAAATGACTTATGCTGGAAAAGATTTCACAGGGCTAAAAGGGTTTTGTAAAATGAGAAATGAAGAGCGTATTTTCCGCATTGATAGAATTTTAGAAATTAAAGAAATTTGTGATTGACAAATCTATTTTGGTGAGTTAATTAGGTTTTCTTGCAAAATTAAATATGTGGCAGGTGATAGGAGTTTTATGTTTGCAACACTGCATGAAAAGTTAAATGCTGTCTTTAAGAAGATTAAAGGGCAGGCAAAAATAACAGAAGATAATATAAAAGATGCTGTTAAGCAAGTAAGATTAGCCCTTTTAGAGGCTGATGTTAACTATAAAGTAGTTAAAAAATTTATTTCAGCCGTCCAAGAAAAAGCTCTTGGTGAAGAAGTACTTAAAAGTTTAACACCTGATCAGGTATTTATAAAAATAGTTCATGACGAATTAGTAAATGTATTAGGTGGTGGTGACCAATCCACCAAAATAAAGCTCAACCCTATCCCCCCCACAAAAATCATGCTCGTTGGTCTTCAAGGTTCTGGTAAAACCACAACTGCTGGTAAATTAGCCAAATATTTCCAAAAAAATAAAAAGGATATTTTGCTCGTTGCTGATGATATTTATAGACCTGCTGCTATTGATCAGTTAGAGGTTTTAGGAAAGCAGCTCAAAGTAGATGTGTTTTCAAAAAGGGATGAAAAAGATGCAGTAAAAATTGCTACTGATGCAATACAGTATGCTAAATCTGCAGCAAAGGATGTAGTAATCATCGATACAGCCGGACGACTTCATATTGATGAAACATTGATGGATGAGCTCAAAAATATTAAAGAAGCAATCAATCCTGATGAAATCCTTTTTGTTGCTGATGCAATGACTGGTCAAGATGCTGTAAATGTCGCAAAAACTTTTAATGATATCTTAGATATAACTGGTGTTATACTTACAAAACTTGATGGTGATGCCAGAGGTGGTGCGGCACTTTCCATTCGTGAAGTCACAGGTAAACCATTAAAATTTGTTGGTACAGGTGAAAAATTAGATGCCTTTGAGCCTTTTTATCCAGATAGAATGGCATCCAGAATTTTAGGGATGGGTGATATTGTAACCCTTGTTGAAATGGCTCAAGATGCTATCGAAGAAGAAGAGGCAGAGAAATTAGCTAATAAAATTCAAAAACATGGCTTAGATTTCAATGATATGCTTCAACAAATGAAAATGATAAAAAAAATGGGCTCCTTTGAAAGTATATTAAAACTTCTACCTGGGTTTTCTGGACTTGGAAATATAGAAGTGGATGAAAAAAACTTTAAAAGAATTGAAGCTATTATAAATTCAATGACCCCATTAGAGAGATCTAATTATAAAATACTTAATGCAAGTAGAAAAAGAAGGATAGCAAGAGGTAGTGGCACATCTGTATCAGAAGTAAATAAATTAATAACACAACTTCAACAAATGAATAAAATGATGAAAAAATTTAAAAAACAATTTTCTGGGAAACAGAAAATAGATAAAAATATGCTAAAAAATCTTTTTAGATAAAAGGAGGTGCTTTAGTGGCAACTAAAATAAGATTAATGAGAATGGGAAGAAAGAAAAGACCCTTTTACAGAGTAGTGGTAGCAGATAGTAGAGCAAAAAGAGACGGTAAGTATATTGAATCTTTAGGTTATTACAACCCTCTTACTGATCCTGCTGAAATCAAAATTGATGCTGAAAAAGCTCTTGAGTGGTTAAAGAAAGGTGCTATCCCTACAGATACTGCAAGAAGCTTGCTTTCCAAAGTGGGCGTTATGGCAAAGTTCCATGAATACAAATTCCCAAAGAAAAGCTAATAGCGGAGGTGTAATGTGAAAGAGTTAGTAGAATTCATAGTAAAGTCATTTGTGGATCACCCTGACAAAGTGGTTGTTGAAGAAGTGGAAGGGGAAAAAACTACTGTTATTGAATTAAAAGTTGATCCTGCTGACCTTGGCAAGGTTATAGGAAGACAAGGTAGAACTGCAAGAGCAATAAGAACAATTTTAGGCGCTGCTGGTATCAAAAGAGGAAAAAGGGTAGTTTTAGAAATCCTTGAATAAAAAAAGCCCTCTTTATGAGGGCTTTATCTTTAATAAAATGAAATATATAAAAATTGGGATTATCAAAAATTCACACGGTTTGGATGGTGAAGTAAAAGTTTTGCCAGTTACAGAGTATCCAGAACTTTTTGAATCATTAGAAGTTTTGATGTTAGCTAAAGAATCTGAAATAATAAGAGCTTTGAGAGTGGAATCTGTCAGACAACATAACGAATACTTTTTAATTAAATTGGAAAATATAGATGATAAAGAAAAAGCAAAAGAGTTATCAGGTTTTAATATAATGTATCCAACAGACCTCTTACCTGAATTAGAAGAAAACGAATATTATTGGTTTGAAATAAAAGGGTTTAAAGTATACGACACAAACGATATTTTTATAGGGGAACTTGAAGACTATGAAGAAACAGGAAGCGTAGAAGCTTTTAGAATAAAAACAGAAGATGGTTATTACTTAATTTCTAACAACCCATATCATGTGCTTAAAATAGATAAAAAGCTAAAAAAAATAATAATAGATAGGGATGGTTTAATAAGTGAAAATATTTAATATATTAACCATTTTCCCTGACATGTTTAAATCCCCTTTTGAGTATGGTGTCTTATCAAAAGGGATAGAAAACGGATTATTTAAGGTTAACCCAATAAATTTGCGAGATTTTGCAGAAGATAAACACAAAATGACAGATGATTATCAATACGGTGGTGGTGCTGGTCTTGTAATGAAGCCAGAACCCATAGTAAAAGCCGCAAGATTGCTAAAAAATAAAGAAAACTCTCATATAATTTTACTGGATCCCAGAGGTAAAACATTTAACCAAAAAAAAGCTGAAGAACTTTTAAATTATGATAGTTTAACCTTTATCTGTGGAAGATATGAAGGGGTCGATGAAAGGGTTAGAGAATTAGTTGTAGATGAAGAAATTTCACTTGGAGATTTTATAATCACAGGTGGTGAATTTGTTGCAATGGTTATAATTGATGCAGTTGCCAGATTAATCCCTGGGGTTCTTGGTGATGAAACATCCAACAAAGAGGAATCATTTTTAGAAGGTTTACTTGAATATCCTCATTATACTAGACCTTATGAATTTGAAGGTTTAAAAGTACCTGAAGTTCTAATTTCAGGACATCATCAAAAAATAAATGAGTGGAGATTGGAAAAATCTATAAAAATTACTTTACAAAATAGAGTTGATTTGATAAAAAAGTCTGCTCTGGATAATGTTGTTTTGTCCAGAATAAAAAAGATGCGAAAACTTTATGTGGGGCTGATGCATTACCCCATGTATGATAAAGAAAAAAATATTGTAGCTACATCGATAACTAATATGGATTTGCACGATATATCGAGAAGTTGTAAGACATTTGGAGTAAAAAATTATTATGTAATTAACCCTTTGCCAGCACAAAGGGATATAGCAAATAGAGTTTTGAAGCACTGGCAAGAAGGTTACGGTGCCTTTTACAATGAAAATAGGAAAGAAGCTTTTGGAGTTACTAAAGTTAAAGAGAGCTTAATAGAAGTAATAGATGAAATAGAAAAATTAGAAGGTGAAAAACCGTTGTTAGTTGGTACTACTGCAAGAAAAAAAGATAATACAATTAGTTTTGATAAACTAAAAAGTCTTACCTTTGAAAAACCGATTTTATTACTTTTTGGAACTGGTTGGGGTTTTTCAGATGATATGTTAGCTGTTTGTGATTATGTGTTAGAGAGAATTGAAGGCTTTGATGAATTTAATCATTTATCTGTAAGAAGTGCAGTAGCAATAATTTTAGATAGGTTAAATATAAATTAGGAGGATACATCATGAAAAACAAATTCATAGAAGCTGTAGAGCAAGAATTTATGACGAGACAGCTTCCAGAATTTAGACCTGGAGATACTGTAAGAGTACATTTTAGAATTGTAGAAGGTAGTAGAGAAAGGGTTCAGCCTTTTGAAGGGGTAGTAATCAGAATTCACAGAAATGGAGCTTCATCCACTTTTACTGTGAGAAAGGTTACTAACAATGTTGGTGTTGAAAGAACATTCCCTTACTACTCACCTAGAATTGAAAAGCTTGAAGTTGTTAGAAAAGGTAGAGTAAGAAGAGCAAAACTTTACTATTTAAGAGCACTTAGAGGAAAAGCTGCAAGAATTAAAGAAAGAAGATAAAGAGGTGGTTAAATGAAAACAACTTGGGCAAAACCAGATATTGAAAAAAAATGGTATTTAGTCGATGCAGAGGGTAAAACCTTAGGTAGATTAGCTTCTAAAATTGCAAAAATTTTGATGGGGAAAAATAAACCTATTTATACACCTTTTATTGATACTGGCGATTTTGTAGTTGTTATAAATGCAGACAAAATCCATGTAACAGGAAATAAACTAAAATCAAAAATCTATTACAGACACTCAGGGTATTTAGGTGGTCTTAAGCAGCGTACACTCGAAGAAATGCTTGCAAAAAAACCTGAAGAAGTTTTAAGATTAGCTGTGAAAAGGATGTTACCTAAAAACAGATTAGGTAGAAAAATGCTCAAAAAATTAAAAATTTATGCTTCTAATGAGCATCCTCACGCAGCTCAAAAACCTGAAAAGATAGAGCTTTAGGAGGATTATAAATGGCTGAATACTTTTATGGTACTGGTAGAAGAAAAACTTCTGTTGCAAGAGTATTTTTAAAACCTGGTAGTGGTAATATCATTATCAATGGTAAAACTGTTGATGAATATTTTGAACGTCCTACACTTAAGATGATTTTGATGCAACCACTTGAAACTGTTAATGCTACAAACAAATTTGATCTTTACATCACTGTAAAAGGTGGTGGAAAATCAGGCCAAGCTGGTGCAATAAGACACGGAATTGCAAGAGCACTGGTAGCTTATAACGAAGATTTCAGGGCACCATTAAAGAAAAAAGGTTTCCTAACAAGAGATCCTCGTATGGTGGAAAGGAAAAAATACGGGAAACCAAAAGCGAGAAAAAGCCCTCAATACTCAAAACGTTAATATATTTACAATTTTTCAGGGTGTACAATGTACGCCCTGCTTTTATTTTTTATAAACAAAAATAGTATCGTTAAACCCAGGAAAGCTATAAAATAGTTCTTGTTCAAAAATGATTTTGTCAGAAAATGATATAAAAAAGTTTCTATTACCAGCTACATTATGATCTCTATCACAAACAACTATAAAAAAACTATTTTTTTTCATTTTATCAAAACATCTCTCTAAAAAATCTTCATCAGGTGGTGGATAGTTTATTAAAACAGCTGCTGGGTTATCACGTTCTATAGCTTTTATCGCATCTATCCTTTCAACAGGCAAAGGTAACTCCTTTTCAAATAATTTATCCCAAGAATAGTCATCAATAACATTTATTAATCTTACACCATATCTATTTAAATAGTATGAAAGCCAACCACTCCCACCTGCAATTTCATAAATAGAATTATCAGCATATTTTTTTAAGATAAATTTCAATTGGTTAATATTTTCATAACATAATGGAAAATAGGTATATCTTACATACTCCTGTCTAAACAGTGTAGAGACCTGTGGGGGGTAATTTTTAATTTTATCAAACAATTCACAGAATAATCCACAATGTATTAACTCTCTTTTTACAAACAAAGTAATAAAAATATTTTTAATCAATTCAACCAAGTCTATCTCTTTGTTATTTAAATAATTATATAACGGATTTATAATTTCCCTTTGAATCTCTTTTAAGTTTTTTTGCATTTTTTTCATAACCATGTTATAATTTATATTGAGGTAATTTTCAATAAACGAAGGGAGGTCCCCTATGCAAAAACTAATCAGAGTAGAACCAGAAAAGTGTATAGGTTGCAAGTCATGTGAGTTAGCTTGCTCTTTTAAACACACAGGTGAGTTTTCACCTGCAAAATCAAGAATTGTTAATGAAGTATTTTTAGAAGAAGCAATTTTCATAACAGCGACTTGTATGCAATGTGACGAACCATGGTGTCACAAAGCCTGTCCAAAAGCTGCAATTGTAAAAGACGTAAACACAGGTGTTGTTTCTGTTATAGATGAAAAATGTGTAGGTTGTAGGACTTGCGTAAGCGCATGTCCATTTGGAATGATCAAATATGCTCCATGGAAAATGAAAGCGGATAAATGTAATCTCTGTGGTGATGACTATCCAGAGTGCGTAGCTTTTTGTCCAACAGGTTGTCTCACATATAGCGAAGAGGACACTGCAACCCGTAGTAAAATCAAAAAATTTATTAATGTATTAAAAGAAGGAACCATGGAGGTGTAATATGTATGGATGGACAGGTAAAATATTAAGAGTTAATTTAACAGATAGATCATATAAAATAGAAAATTTAAACTTTGATTGGGCAAAAAAATTCATTGGCGGTAGAGGGCTTGCTTCAAAATATTTATATGAAGAAGTAGATCCTAATGTCGATCCACTATCCCCTGAAAATAAACTTATTTTTGCAACAGGCCCACTCACAGGAACACTTGGTGCAGCAAACGGTAGATATATGGTAGTAACCAAAGCACCATTAACTGGTGCAATAGCTTCATCAAACTCAGGAGGTTATTTCCCATCTGAAATGAAATATGCTGGATATGATATGATTATTTTCGAAGGGAAAGCTGGCAAACCTGTTTATTTAGCAATTTATAATGATAAAGTGGAAATAAGAGATGCCTCACATATCTGGGGGAAAACCACTGATCAAACAGAAGATATTATCAGAAACGAATTCCATCAGGATGCAAAAATAGCTTCCATTGGCCCTGCTGGTGAAAAACTTGTTAAATTTGCATGTGTCATCAATGATAAACACAGAGCTGCAGGTAGAACTGGTGTTGGCGCAGTAATGGGTAGCAAAAATTTAAAAGCTGTTGCTATTAGAGGAACTGGTGGTGTAAAAATTGCCAAAAAGGATGAATATAGAGTCGCAGCATTTAACGCTTACAAAATTTTAAAAGAATCGCCAGTAACTTCAAAAGGGTTACCAAAATATGGTACAGCAGTTCTGGTAAATGTTATAAATGAAAACGGCTTATTCCCAACTAAAAACTTCCAATTTGATACATTCGATGGTTCACCAGAAATATCTGGAGAAAAGCTTGCCCAAACTTACCTTAAAAGAAATAAAGGGTGTATGGGGTGTATAATTGGTTGTGGAAGAGTAACTCAACTTGCTGGAGATGTTGTAAAAGAAGGTCCTGAATACGAACCAATTTGGGCTTTGGGAGCTGATTGTGGTGTAAGTGATTTGAAAGCTATTACAAAAGCAAATTATATCTGTAATGAATATGGATTAGATCCAATAAGTGCTGGTGCCACACTTGCCTGTGCAATGGAAATGTATGAAAAGGGGTTAATACCTGATTCAGATGTAGAAATGCCTTTAAGATTTGGTGATCCAGATGTGTTAGTTACAATGATTGAAAAAATGGGTAAAAGAGAAGGATTTGGTGACAAATTAGCAGAAGGTTCTTACAGATTAGCTGAAATGTATGGAAACACCTATTACTCTATGAGTGTAAAAAAATTAGAATTTCCTGCTTATGATGGAAGAGTGGCTCAAGGAATGGCTATAAATTATGCTACAAGCAACAGGGGTGCATGCCATGTAAGAGGATATATGATTTCACCTGAAATTATGGGGATCCCTGAAAAACTTGACCCAACTTCCACTGAAGGGAAAGCAGAATGGTGTAAGATTTTTCAAGATGTTACAGCATTAGTAGATTCTAGCGGAGTCTGTTTATTTACTACCTTTGCTATTACATCAGCTCAAATAACAGATTTTCTAAACGCCGCTTGTGGATTTGATTATAGTGAAGATTATTATGTAGAATGTGGCGAAAGAATTTATAATTTAGAAAGATTATTTAATCTAAAAGCTGGAATTGACCCATCAAATGACACTCTACCAAAGAGAATTTTAGAAGAACCTGTTCCTGATGGCCCACATAAAGGAAGTATAGCAAAATTATCTGAATTATTACCTAAATATTATGCGGTGAGAGGTTGGACACCAGATGGTTTACCTACCGAAGATAAGCTAAAAGCACTCCAGTTGGCATAGGGGGTTCCCCTATGCCCCTCATTAAGTTTTTAGGCGAACTACAAGAAAAGTATGGATTTAAAAAACATACAGAAGAATTGGACTTAGATAAAATTTTAACTCGCTTCTTAACAGATGATGAAAAAAATCATAAATACCTGCAAATATTAATAAATGGAAACAATATAGGAAAAGAAAGAAACATAAAAGTTAAAAAAGATGATACTATCACTATCTATATCTTAGGTGGAACTGGTTATCCTGGAGGATAAGATGAAGCATTACGATATTGTAGTATTGGGAAATAGCGCCGCATCTTTAAGTTTTGTAAATACATTTAGAAAATTTGATAAAACTCAAACAATATTGGTGGTAGATAGAGAAAATTTACCAGCATATTCAAGAGTGTTAACACCTTATTATGTTGCAGGAAAAACAGATAGAAACGGTATTTTTATTGTAGATAAAAACTTCTATAAAGATAACAACATAGATGCTATGTTTGGAAATTCAGTTACTGCAGTCGATTTTGATAAAAATAATGTTATTTTAGAAAACAGTGAAACTATAAATTACAAATTTTTATTTATTGGATTGGGAGCTGAAGCAACAAAAATTGGTTTTGAATCTGATAGAGTTTTAAATTTAAGGCATCTTAGTGATGCTGATAAATTACACGAGTTTTATAAAACAGCAAAACGAGTGGTTGGCTATGGTGCAGGACTCGTTACAATCCCTTTATTATCCCATTTGAATGATGATGTAGAAAAATATCTTGTTATTTCATCTGATAGAGTTTTTTCAAGAGTAGTTGATAAAGATGCTGCAAGTATAATTGAAGAAACAATGAAATCAAAAGGGGTTAAAATCTTTAAACAAGACAATATCAAATCTATTCAGACTAATACTGAAGATATTGAAATAAAACTTGAAAGTGGCAAAACTTTAACCGCTGACTTTGCTATTATAGGAAAAGGGGTCACACAAAATACTCATATATTTAAAGAAACTCCTTTAAATATTAATTGGGGGATTTTGGTTAATGAATACTGTCAGACAAATATCGAAAATGTATATGCTGGTGGTGATATAGCTGAAGATAAGGATTTTATAACACAGCAATATACAACACAAGGGAATTGGATTACAGCTGTTGAACACGGTGAAATTGCTGCAAAACATATACTTGGTATTAAAGAAAAATATGATGGTAGTATAAAAAATAATACAACAGAAGTATTCGGTATCGAAGTAGCGGTTGTAGGTTATTTCAAAGATGATGTAAAAACAGTTACTTTTTATAATCAATCAAGAAAATATTTCAGAAAAATCTTTTTGGATGAAAATGGGGTTATCATTGGCTGTACAATGGTTGGAGAAACAAATGATGCTGGCATTTACTATGGTTTAATAAAGAGAAGAGTTAAGTTTGATTCATTTTACAAACCTAATAAATTCTATACATTTCCTAAAATACTTTATGCCACTAATTTCATTTCATAATAAAAAAAAAAGCGGGCTCAAAGCCCGCTTTTTATTTTACATCATATCCATTCCTGCTCCAGGCATTGGATTTTCTTTCTTCTCTTCAGGAATCTCAGTGATTAATGCTTCAGTTGTTAACATTAAGCTTGCAACAGAAGCAGCATTTTGAAGTGCACTTCTTGTAACTTTAGTTGGGTCAATTACACCAGCTTTGATCATATCAGTGTATTCTTCTTTAGCAGCGTTAAATCCGTAGTTAATATCTTTGCTTTCTTTAACAGCATTTACAACAACGCTACCTTCATAACCAGCGTTTTCAGCAATCTGTCTCAATGGATACTCAAGAGCTTTTCTTATAATTTCTACACCGATTTGCTGATCCCCTTCTAATTTGAGATCATCCAATGCATTTAATGCTCTAATAAGTGCTACACCACCACCAGGAACAATACCTTCTTCTACAGCAGCTTTTGTAGCATTAAGAGCATCTTCTACTCTTGCTTTTTTCTCTTTCATTTCTGTTTCAGTTGCAGCACCAACTTTAATTACTGCAACACCACCAACGAGTTTTGCAAGTCTTTCTTGAAGTTTTTCTCTATCATAATCGCTTGTAGTTTCTTCAATTTGCTTCTTGATTTGATTTACTCTTGCTTGAATATCTTCAGCTTTACCAGCACCTTCAACAATTGTTGTATTTTCTTTATCAACAACTATTTTCTTAGCTCTACCAAGATCAGAAAGTTTTACATTCTCCAATTTCAAACCAAGATCTTCACTGATTACTTGACCACCTGTAAGGATAGCTATATCTTTAAGCATTTCTTTTCTTCTATCACCAAAACCAGGAGCTTTAACAGCACAGCAGTTTAATGTACCTCTTAATTTGTTAACTACTAATGTAGCAAGAGCTTCCCCTTCTACATCCTCAGCAATTATTAAGAATGGAGCATTCTGTTTTGCAAGCTGTTCTAAAATTGGAAGCAATTCTTTCATATTAGAGATTTTCTTTTCATGAATTAAGATGTATGCATTTTCAAGTACAGCTTCCATATTATCTGGATCAGTTACGAAATATGGAGATAAATACCCTCTATCAAACTGCATACCTTCAACAACTTCTAAAACAGTTTCAGTAGATTTGTTTTCTTCGATAGTAATTACACCATCTTTACCAACTTTTTCCATTGCATCAGCAATAATGTTACCGATTTCTGGATCATTGTTAGCAGAAATTGTACCTACTTGTGCAATCTCTTTTTTATCTTGAATAGGCTTGGAGATCTCTTGCAATTTCTTCACAACAGCTTCTACAGCTTTATCGATCCCCCTCTTAATTTCCATTGGGTTAGCGCCAGCAACTACATTCTTCATCCCTTCTCTGTAAATTGCTTGAGCTAAAACAGTTGCAGTAGTTGTACCATCACCAGCAACATCACTTGTTTTACTTGCTACCTCTTTTACCATTTGAGCGCCAAGATTTTCCAATGGATCTTTTAATTCAATCTCTTTTGCAACAGTAACACCATCTTTTGTTACTAAAGGTGAACCAAATTTCTTTTCTATAACAACATTTCTACCTTTTGGTCCCAATGTTACTTTAACTGCATTTGCTAATTTATCAACACCTCTTAAAATCGCTTGTCTTGCTTCTTCGCTAAATGTAATAGCCTTTGCCATACCGACACCTCCTTTATCTTTCTTTTAATTATTTCTGAATAATACCAAGAATATCATCTTCTCTCATAATCAGATATTCTTCGCCATCGATTTTAATTTCAGTACCTGCATATTTGCTAAACAATATTCTGTCACCAGGTTTTACTGTTAATTCGATTTTAGTACCATTTTCTAATACTTTACCTGGGCCAACAGCAATTACTTCACCTTCTTGAGATTTTTCCCTTGCAGTGTCAGGGATAATAATTCCAGACTCTGTTTTTTCCTCAACTTCAATCCTTTTTACAAGAACTCTGTCCTGAAGAGGTTTGATATTAGCCATGATACCCTCCTTTATATTTTATTATTAGCAACCATCACAATCGAGTGCTAACAACGTTTATATATATATAATTGTCTTTAAAAAAATCAAGTGTTTTTTTAATATTAAATATTTTATAAATTTACTAAACTTTTTATAGTTTAATTAAACTTTTTCTTGCTTTTTTCATCTTTTTTAGTAATGTATGTATTATAAATTAATATAAAGAGGTAAAGATATGGGTAAAACATTATTAGAAAAAGTTTGGGAAATTCATAAAGTTGGGACTATCTCTGGCGGTAGAGATCAAATATTTATAGGTCTTCATTTAATCCATGAAGTTACAAGCCCACAAGCATTTGCCATGCTCAGAGAGATGGGGCTTAAAGTACTTTTTCCAGAAAGAACTTTTGCCACATGTGACCATATTATCCCAACAGATGATATATCAAGGCCATTTGCTGATCCCTTAGCAGAAGAGATGATGCAAGCTATTGAAAAAAATACAAAAGAGTTTGGCATAACATTTTTCTCTCCTGAATCAGGAAAACAAGGGATAGTTCACATAGTAGGTCCAGAGTTAGGTCTTACACAACCTGGAATGACTATTGCATGTGGTGACTCACATACAGCCACTCACGGAGCATTTGGCTCTATAGCTTTTGGCATAGGAACATCACAGGTAAGAGATGTCCTTGCTACACAAACACTCGCTTTAACACCATTGAAAGTCAGAAAAATAGAGATAAAAAACAGATTAGAACCTGGTGTTTATGCTAAAGATATTATCCTTTATCTTATAAATAAACTTGGTGTCAAAGGTGGTATCGGCTATGCTTATGAGTTTGCTGGAGAAGCCATTGAATCATTATCAATGGAAGGGAGAATGACAGTCTGCAATATGGCAATTGAAGGTGGAGCAAGAGTTGGTTATATAAACCCTGACCAAACAACCTATGATTATATTAAAGGTAGAGAATATGCACCTAAGGGTAAAGACTGGGATAAGCGTCTTCAATATTGGGAAAGTATAAAATCAGATCCTGATGCTAATTATGACGATGTTGTATCCTTTGATGCAAAAGATATAGAACCTATGGTTACCTGGGGTATTACTCCTGAACAGTGTATCCCCGTAACTGAAAAAGTTCCTGAACCTCAAAATGAATCTGACCGCGAAGCATTAGAATACATGAAATTTAAACCAGGACAAAAAATAGAAGGCACTAAGATTGATGTCGCTTTTATAGGTAGCTGTACAAATGGGAGAATTGAGGATTTAAGAGAAGTAGCTAAATATATCAAAGGGCATAAAGTTGCAAAAGGGGTAAAAGCTTTTATTGCCCCTGGATCTATGGGAGTAAAAAAGCAAGCTGAAAAAGAAGGGTTGCATGAAATCTTTATAGAAGCTGGTTTTGAATGGAGAAATCCTGGCTGTTCAATGTGCCTTGCGATGAATCCAGATAAACTTGTTGGAGACCAAATTTCTGCATCAAGCTCAAATAGAAATTTTAAAGGGAGACAAGGCTCATCCACTGGAAGAACCCTTTTAATGAGTCCTGTTATGGTAGCTGCAGCTGCAATTGCTGGAGAAGTTGTTGATGCAAGAAAGCTTTTTAATATTAAATAGTTATGGAGGCAAATATGAAAGTTGGAAGTATAAAAAAGGTAGAAGGTAGAATTGTTCCAGTTTTAGGTGATGATATAGATACTGACAGAATTATCCCTGCAAGGTATTTAAAATGTGTAACATTTGATGGTTTAGGAGAATTTGCATTTTATGACGAACGATTTGATAAAGATGGAAAAAGTCTTGGCCACCCTTTTGATGATGAAAAATTTAAAGGTGCAAACATATTATTAACAGGGAAAAATTTTGGCTGTGGTTCTTCAAGGGAACATGCTCCCCAAGCCTTAAAAAGAGCAGGGATAGATGCTATAATAGCAGAAAGTTTTGCAGAAATATTTTTAGGAAATGCCACTACTTTAGGTATTGTTTGTATTACTGTTGAAAAAGATATAATAAACGAAATAAGTGAAATTATTATAAATAAACCATTAACTAATGTTTTAATAAACTTAGAAAACAAAACATTAAAAGTAGGTGAAAAAACATACCCCTTTGAAATAAAAGAAACAAATAGACAAGCATTTTTAACTGCAACTTACGACAGCTTGCTAGAATTAATTAAAAACATACCGAAGATTAAAGAATTAGAAAAAAAACTGCCATATAGATTCGTATAAGTGCAAATTTTCCTTGAAAATTTGCACTTTTCTAATATATAACTCCTCAAACATGTTTTTAAAGGGGGTAGTATGTCTTTTTATCTTTTAGAAATAGGTACTGAGGAGATTCCTGCGTCTTTTATTAATCCCGCTTCAGAATTTTTAAAGAACCATTTTAAAAATGAGTTAGAAAAAAATAGAATTACTTACTCAAGCATAGAAACAGGTGGCACACCAAGAAGGCTATACCTTTTTATTGATAATATTTCAGATATGCAGAGCGATTTAGAAGAAGAAATAGTAGGACCACCTGCAAACATAGCTTTTGATGAAAATGGTAATTTGACGAAAGCTGCTTTAGGTTTTGCTAAATCCAAAGGGCTTGATGTAAACTCACTAAAAAAAGTAGTTACTGAAAGAGGTGAATATTTAGCAGGGATAAAAAAGATAAAAGGAGGAAGTACAAAAGAATTTTTAAAAGAACTTATTATAAATACAGTAAAAAATTTCCCATTTCCTAAAAGTATGAAATGGGGAGATAAAAACATTAGATTTGCAAGACCAATCCACTGGTTTCTTTCTATTTATAATGGTGAAGTTTTAGAATTTGAAATTGAGGGGATTAAAGCTGGTAATTATACATTTGGACATAGATTTATGGCTAATAAACAAATCAAAATCAGCTCTTTTGATGAATACAAGGCAACACTTAGAGAAAATTTCGTGATTGTAGATTTTAATGAAAGAAAAGAGATTATAAGGTCATTTTTAAACAATATTGGTAATGTTTTTATTGATGAAGATTTACTTGATACTGTTGCAAATTTAGTTGAATACCCTCACCCAATATTGGGTGAATTCCCTGAGCATTTTTTACAGCTCCCAAAAGAAGTACTTATAACATCAATGAAAAATCATCAAAAATATTTTTATCGAGAAAAAGATGGCAAAATTATTAACAGCTTTGTTGGAATCTCTAACACTAAACCAAAAGATGATTCATTAATAAAATCTGGTTATGAGCGTGTTTTAAAAGCAAGATTAAATGATGCTATGTTCTTTTTCGAAAATGATAAAAAAGTTCCACTCGAAGAAAGGATGGAGCAACTGAAAAAGGTTGTGTATCAGGAACAACTAGGCACTTCTTATGAAAAGATGGAGAGATTTCGTCAAATAGCTCTATTCCTCGCAAAAAAATTAGCTCCAAACAAAGCAACTACTACCGATAGGGCAGCCTTTTTATGTAAAGCTGACCTTATGACAGAGATGGTATATGAATTCCCTGAGCTTCAGGGTGTGATGGGTAGAGAATACGCACTTATCCAAGGTGAAGAAAAAGTTGTCGCTGATGCTATATTTGAGCACTACCTGCCAAGATTTTCTGGTGATGAGCTACCTAAAACTGATGAAGGAGCATTTATCTCTATCGCTGATAAAATAGACACTATAACTGGTTGTTTTATTATCGGTTTAATCCCTACGGGGAACAATGACCCTTATGCTTTAAGGAGAAACGCAATAGGTATAATAAATATCATATTAAATAAAAACTATCGATTGTCATTAACTGAACTGCTCGAAAAAGCTATAGATAACTACAAAGATAAACTCTCATATCAAAAAGACGAAATACTTGAAAAAACTAAAGAGTTTATCTTAACCAGAGCAAAGCAAATTGCCACAACACAGTACAACATCAGAGCAGATGTATTTGAAGCTGTAGTGGCAGTATTTGATGATATTGTTCAAATTTTTAATGCTGCAAAAGCGTTAAATGAAGTTTATGAAAAACCAGAATTTGTAACACTCTCAACAAGCTACAAAAGAATATCAAACATCTTAAATAAAAATAATTGGAACAATACAGAATATAAAGAAGATTTACTGGCCGAATCAGAAGAAAAAGAGCTAAACAAATTCATCAAAGAGTATGAAGGAAAACTAAATCAACTTTTATCTGAAGAAAAATATAATGATGCTATAAATGTTTTACTCAGCTTTAGCAAACCTGTAGATAACTTCTTTGATAATGTACTTGTAATGGATAAAAATGAAGAAATAAGAAATAACAGACTTAGCTTATTAGCTAAACTAAAAACACTTTTTGAAAAAATAGGTGAATTGAGCTCAATAAACTGAGATTTTATACCACTAATTTAAGTGGTATTATTTAATAAACTTAATGAGAGAAGGGGGTAGCATAAATGAAAAAGTATGTTTACTTTTTTGGGAATGGTAAGGCGGAAGGCTCTGGCTCCATGAAAGAGCTTTTAGGGGGGAAAGGAGCAGGGCTAGCAGAAATGACAAATCTTGGTATTCCAGTCCCTCCTGGTTTCACAATTACTACAGAAGCATGTATTGAGTATTACAACAATAATAAGCAATATCCAGAAGGGATGTGGGAGCAGGCTTTAGAAGCACTAAAAAGGCTTGAAGAGACTGTAGGTAAAAAATTTGGTGACCCAAAAAATCCTCTTTTGGTTTCTGTAAGATCAGGGGCAAGAGTTTCAATGCCTGGGATGATGGACACAGTATTAAACCTAGGCTTAAATGATGAAACAGTTAAAGGGCTTGCTGAAGTATCAAACAATGAAAGGTTCGCTTATGACTCATATAGAAGATTTATTCAGATGTTCTCTGATGTTGTTTTAGGTATTGAGCACGGTAAATTTGAGAGGATACTTGATAAGGTAAAAGAAGAAAAAGGTGTAAAATACGATACTGATTTAGATGCTGAAGACTTCAAAAAAGTTGTAGATCTTTATAAAAAATTAGTTGAGCAAGAATTGGGTAAACCATTCCCTCAAGATACCATGGAGCAGTTAAAACTAGCTATTAATGCAGTTTTTGATTCATGGAATAATCAAAGAGCAATCACTTACAGAAAAATCAACAAAATTCCTGATAATTGGGGAACAGCAGTAAATATAGTAGCGATGGTATTTGGTAATATGGGCAATGACTCTGGGACTGGTGTTGCTTTTACAAGAAACCCATCTACAGGTGAAAAAGAATTCTTTGGTGAATTTTTAATAAATGCACAAGGTGAAGATGTTGTTGCAGGTATCAGAACACCAGAACCAATTGCAAAATTAAAAGAAGAAATGCCAGAGGTATTTAAACAGTTAGAAGAAGTTTATAAAAAGCTTGAAACGCACTACAAAGACATGCAGGATATAGAATTTACAGTTGAAAAAGGGAAACTCTATCTACTTCAAACAAGAAGTGGTAAAAGAACTGCAAGAGCAGCAGTAAAAATAGCTTACGATATGTATAAAGAAGGCTTAATTGATAAGAAAACTGCTGTATTAAGGGTTAAACCAGAGCAAGTTGATCAACTTCTACATCCAATGATTGACCCAAATGAAAAATATGAAGTTTTGGCAAAAGGTTTGCCAGCATCCCCTGGAGCTGCAGTAGGTAAAGTAGTCTTTACTGCAGAAGATGCAGAAATCTGGGCAGAAAAAGGTGAAGATGTTATTTTAGTAAGAAATGAAACATCTCCCGAAGATATTGGTGGTATGAACGCAGCAAAAGGGATATTAACAGCTACAGGTGGTATGACAAGCCATGCTGCAGTTGTGGCAAGAGGTATGGGTAAAACCTGTGTTGCTGGTTGTGGTGCAATTAAAATAGATGAAGAGAAAAAGCAGTTTGAGGTTGATGGAAAAGTAATAAAAGAAGGTGATTATATCACTATCAATGGTTCTACAGGTGAAGTAATTCTTGGTAAAGTAAAACTTATAATGCCTGAGCTTTCTGGTGAATTTGCTGAAATCCTCAAATGGGCTGATGAATTTAGAAAACTTGGAGTAAGGACAAACGCTGACACACCAAAAGATTCTCAAGTAGCAAGAGATTTTGGTGCTGAAGGGATAGGACTTTGTAGGACAGAACATATGTTCTTCGAAGGTGATAGAATTGATGCTGTAAGAGAAATGATTTTAAGCGATACTGAAGAAGGTAGAAGAAAAGCTTTAGAAAAAATTAAACCTTATCAAAAAGAAGATTTTATTGGTATTTTTAAAGTAATGGATGGACTTCCTGTAACTATCCGCTTACTTGATCCACCTTTGCATGAATTTTTACCACATACTGATGAAGATATTGAAAAAGTTTCAAAAGCATCAGGTATACCTGCTGATAAATTAAAAGCAAAAGTTGAAGAATTAAAAGAATTCAACCCAATGCTTGGTCATAGAGGTTGCCGTCTTGGTATCACATACCCAGAAGTTTATGAAATGCAAGTTTATGCAATAATGGAAGCAGCATGTGAATGTAAAAAAGAAGGTGTTGATGTAAAACCAGAGATAATGATCCCACTTGTTGGGCATTACAAAGAATTAGCCATTTTGAAAGAAATGGTCGATAGAGTAGCAAAAGAAGTTATGGAAAGTTATGGTGTAAACATCGATTATCTTGTAGGAACAATGATCGAATTACCAAGGGCTGCTTTAACTGCCGATGAAGTGGCTCAATATGCAGAATTTTTCTCATTTGGTACAAATGACCTTACTCAAACAACTCTTGGATTATCAAGAGATGACTCTGGTAAATTCCTCCCACTTTATGTGGAAAAAGGTATCTACAAAGAAGACCCATTTGTTTCTCTCGACCAGTCAGGTGTTGGCCAGCTTGTAGAAATGGGTGTTAAGAAAGGTAGAAGCACAAGACCAGAACTAAAAACAGGTATTTGTGGCGAGCATGGTGGAGACCCTGACTCAATATTCTTCTGTCATAAGATAGGTTTAAATTATGTTAGTTGTTCTCCATATAGGGTTCCTGTTGCAAGACTAGCAGCAGCTCACGCTGCTTTATTGGAAGAAAATTAAAAGAGGGGGCTACCCCCTCTTTTTATACCATTTTTCTTGGGTCAAAAATCTCTTCTATCTCTTCATCACTTAAAATGTTCTTTTCTTTTACAACATCTTTAACTTTCATTTTTCTATTAAAAGCCTCATAAGCTATCTTTGCAGCTTCATCATAACCAATTTTGAGTGCTAAAGGTGTTACAAGTGCCATCGACCATTCCACAAGCTCATTGCATCTTTCAACATTTGCTACAATTCCATCAACACACTTTTCAGCCAATGAAATTGAAGCATTGGTAAGCAATTTAATCGACTCTATCAAGGTATCTGCAATCAAAGGCATCATCACATTTAAATCTAAAAGACCGCTACTGCCAGCAATTGTAATAGTTTGCATATTCCCCATAACCCTTGCAGCAACTTGTATAACTGCTTCAGGGATTACAGGGTTTACTTTTCCAGGCATAATGGAGCTTCCAGGCTGTAATGATGGTAAAGTAATTTCTGCAATACCGCATCTTGGCCCAGAATTAAGTAGTCTCAAATCGTTTGCAATTTTCATTAAAGAGACAGCTAATGTATTTAATGCACCACAAAAATTTACTACTCCATCCTTAGCTGCAATCCCCTCAAACAGATTATCAGCTTGCCTAAAATTTAATTTTGTATTTTTACTTATCTCTTCTATTGCAATTTTTCCAAAATCTTTATGCGTATTGAGACCTGTTCCCAGTGCAGTTCCTCCTAAAGGTAGCTCTAAAAGCTCCATTAGCCCTATTTCAACTCTTTTAATCCCTTTTTCTATCTGAGTTCTATAACCGGAAAACTCCTGTCCCAAAGTAACAGGAACTGCATCCATCAAATGAGTCCTGCCTATCTTTATGATATCTTTAAATTCTACTTCCTTCTTTAAAAAGCTATCTTTTAGCTTTTTTAAGGCAGGCAATAAATTGTTTTTAGTTAGAATCGCAGCAGAGATATGAATGGCAGATGGAATTACATCATTACTTGATTGCCCTTTATTAACATGATCATTTGGATGGCACAAATGTTTGTCCCCTTTTTTGCCACCCAAAATTTCGCATGCTCTATTAGCAATTACTTCATTTACATTCATATTTGTTGAAGTCCCTGAACCTGTCTGATATACATCAATAGGAAATTGATCATCAAATTTCCCAGCAATAACCTCTTCTGCTGCAAGAACAATAGCATTTGCAATTTTCTCATCTAATAATCCTAACTTCCTGTTTGCTATTGCTGCACCTCTTTTTATTTCACAAACAGCATAAATAAACTCTTTAGGAAGCCCTTTTCCACTGATTTTAAAGTTTTCAACTGCTCTTGCAGTCTGAGCCCCATAATAAGCATTTTCAGGAACTTTCATAATCCCCATACTATCTTTTTCTTCTCTGTACTTCATAACTACCTCTTTTCAAAATCTTTTTTTTATAATATACTTCTAAATATACGGAGGAGAAATATGGATGCAAGTAAATATTTAGCTAAAATAAAGCTCAACCCAAAATTTATCGATTTTTCAAAAGAAGAATTGGAGCTCTTTATCTCATACTGTAAAGTAGAAGAGTATAATAAAGGGGAAACTATTGTATCAGAAGGGAGCAAAGGGGATAAATTTTATATAATAATAGAGGGTCAAGTAGGTGTTAGTAAATCAATTACTGAAGAAGTAGTATTTTTCCTAACCACTTTAAATGAAGGTGAATTTTTTGGTGAAATGGCTATTCTTACAAATCATCCAAGATCAGCTAATGTCTTCGCTAAAACAGATGTTGTATTAATAAGCTTTGATTCTATAGCTTATGATACATTGAAAAGAGAAAATAAAATAATTTATTCCAAATTAAATTCAATTTTTGCAATGACCCTCGCAGAAAGATTATATAAAGTAGAAGAAAGAATAAAATTAATTTTAAAAGCTTCACTAATAAAAGATATAATTTAAAAAAATTGGGAGTGGTTGGGAAGCTGGTGCTCCCCGCGGCCTTCAAAGCCGATCGGCCCGTTATTTTAGCGGGCGGAAGGTTCGATCCCTTCCCACTCCCGCCATTTTCTATAATAGCAACAAATAGTTATAGATTTCAATTTTTAAATTCGACACTATTTCGACAATTTTCTGGCAATCCATTTGTAAACAGATTAGATATTTTACTTTCTGCAGTATAACCTTTAATGTATTTTGCATATCTTCTGAAAAATGTTTCAAGATTTGAATGTCCCATTCTTCTAGCAATATCGTGAGGATTATCACCCGCTATTATGGATAATACAGCGTGAGTATGTCGCATCTGATACATATTCCTATACCGAATACCAAGTTTCTTTAATGCAGGTTTCCAATATAGTTCACTTATTTTATCTGGACGAGAAAAAGGCTTATTATACTGATTTACAAAAACATATTCACTTTTTAAAAAAGTATATTGCTTATGATTTTTTACAAAAGGTAATAAAACATCGGGTAAAATGATTTCTCTATGACTCTCAATTGTTTTAGTCTTATTCTTTTCTTCTCCTTTTACTATAACTGTGTCGACTAAATAAATATTTCTATTAAAATCAAATTTCTTCCATTTCATAGCAATTATTTCTGATAATCTCATTCCTGTAAAAAAACCTATTGCAAAAAATAAATGTAAATGTGGGTATTTTTTCTGCATATAATCTAATATTAGTTTTACCTCTTCAACAGTAAATGGGTCAATATCTACTTTTTCATTCTTTAAACATTTTGCATATTTTGATAAATCTTTATCAATTATCTCTTCTTCAAAAGCAGATTTTAAGATCAATCTTAAAGGAATAAGTAAATTATTTACTGTTTTATTTTTTCTACCATTTCTACCATTTCTACCATTAGCTAAATATATAATATAATCTTCTATATCTACCTTAGTTATATCATTAATTTTTTTATCCCAAAATTCACTTTCCATTATCTTTTTATAACCAGACATATAGCCTTTAAATGTTCCTGTATCCAAGAGTCCAGCATCTATTTTTTTTTGTAAACGAGCTAACCACCTTTCAGCATATTCACCAAAAGTGTATTCTTTTCTTTGAGTAACTCCAAATAACTTTAATTTTTTAGAATTTGGAAAATATTTAGCATAATCAAAAGTTCCAAGTAATAATTCTCTTTCAACATCAAAAGCCAGATTTTCAGCGTACCGCCTATTTTGTTTTGTATCATCTAAACCTAAATATTCCTTGCAATAAATGCCTTTATGTTTAAACCTAATGAATATTTTGCCTCTGTCAACACCAACACTTACCTTTGCCATATATCACCTTGCTCTAGAAAAAAAGAAAAGTTGTCCAGCTTTTCCTTTTCTAAAGCATACTATATCTATACTAATTTATCAATCCTACTTAAAACATCTCTTTTAAATAATACTCTACTTTTTCTTGCTTTCCCAAGTTTTATGTAATCCCTGCCCACCTTAAACTTCCCTTGCACCATCCACCTCCTTAAAGTACACACCTTCAAGTGTAGAATATTAGCTAATTCTTCATACGTTAAATAATCATCATTATAAATTTGTTTGTCAATTTTTAACATATTACACCTCTTTATATAAATTTATTTAATGTTGTTAATATTTATATAACAGAACAAAATTAATTTTTCGAAAATTTGTAAAAATCATATAAAATTGCTTAAGAAAAGAAAGAATGGGGAGGAAAAGAGAAATGGGTTAGCAAAAATATCTCATTTTTCAAAAAATTTTTCATTTTCATCCTTTAATAAATTATTTAATATGTTATATTCCGCTTTTATTACACTTAAATTATTATCTTCATAAAAATCATTTTTAACATACTCCAGTACCTTAACGGCTTGTTTATATAGCTCACGATTTCTTGTTGCATGTACACGTGTAACAAAATGCAAAATAATGTCATTATTTATAATTTTATGTTTATACATATCAATTATTATTTCAGCAATATCATTAAACATTTTAAGCACACTCCTTAACAAATATATGTTTTTCAAAAAAGTATTTAATTTCTGCACCTGTTATTATCTTTTCTGTATTATTACAGTCTATATAATTATCTGCATTTATAATAATAGTGCTTAATTCGTATTTCTTACCTTTATCTAATTCATTTGTTACAGTATAAAATTCTTTGTTTTCTGTTATGTTTTTGATAAAACTTTCGGGATAATTAGTTTTATCAATTTTATAACTTTCTATTTTAATTATGCTGTAATCATCTGTAACTTCTAAGGTTTTAATTTTAGCATACCTTAAAACACATAATATATCAAATTTTTCAGTATCTTTGTTTTTTATATACAAAACTATTTCATCATTTACAGTTAACAACTGATGCATAAATTACCTCAAAAATATATTATAAAAAATTTATTATAAAATTTATAATAATAAATATTATGTTAGCATATAATAATAAGTTTGTGTAATTTACTATACGTTTTACTTCATTTTTATACTGCATCACTGTACTTGTATTTAGCTTATTTTTAAGTAAATTAGTAGTTTCATCTAAATTATTAACTTTATCTTTTAAAGCTTGTTGTGTCCTATATATTTCAGTACTAGCTATATTCAGATGTTGGACAGCCTGTTGTATATGTTCATCAATTTTTTTATTAAGATCTTTAGTCTCTTCATTTAATTTAATATTAAAACTATTAATAATTTCTTGTAAGTTTTTATTTCTTTCGGTTAAAGTATTTATTTGTGTCTGCTGTATAGCCAACAATATTAGTACAGGATCCGCTTCGTCATAATCAGCACTAAACTCTTTGAGTATATTTAATATACTTTGTTTAGCTTCTTTAATTTCTTGCAAATTTATATTTTCCATTTTTTACACCTTTTATTTTTTAAAAAAAGTCTAAATTATCATTATTACCAATATTTCCAACTTTTTCTAAATAATAATTTTCCAATTCAATTTTACTCACATTATCAAATATATTAGCCGAATAAATAACCTCAAAAAACAAATCTAATTCTTTATTTATGTCGTTTAATTCTAATGTTTGTATACATTCTATTACTTTATTTAACTTTTCTTTCTGTTCATTACTCAAGCTATTTTTTTTCATCTTTTCTTTTTCTTGTGCTAACTTAAGTTTTTTAACATCGTGTATTAAGTCCAGAATTAAAAAATCAATATCATTTTTATTTTTTTTTAATGATGCTATAATATTAGTAACTGCATTATTTAAAAGCATTTCTAATAATTCTACATATTCATTTTTCAAACCTATTTCGTCAGCCAACTTTTTAGTTTGTTCTTTTACTACTTTCATCTTTCACCTCTAATTGTTTTTTTAGCATGTAAATTTGTTGTTGCTGTTTATTAATTGTATTTTGCATTTCTATATTTTTTACACTAAGCGAATTAATCAAAATAGCAAGTAATATTAATGTACTAAACCATAACCCATTATAAATAAAACTAATTATATAATATTGCTTTTTAGTTAAATATATATATGCATTATCAGTTAAAAAATGGTAAAGCTTTTTAAATTTGTTCATTGTTCACCTCTTTTTCTTTTTCTGTAGTTTCTGTATTTAAATTTCTATCTACAGTGACATACATTGTCTTTTCGTCATTCTCGTAAATTATTGTATTTATAAGCAATTGTGCGAAATTTTCGAAACCCAGAGCTTGTGCAAGTGCGTCAAACTGTGTAAGCAGATCAACTGAATATGTGTTCAACTCATTTTCAACTTTATCAATAAAATTTTTCTTTAAATCTATTAATAATTTACTTAAGTTTAATTGTGTATCACCTTCAAACTCTTCAAAATATTTATTAGTATCAACAAGTTTCATAATTTCCTTGATAAAATTCTCATCAACAACCTTTTTTGCATTCAGTTTTCTTTGTTTTTGCTCGTTTTCCTTTTTCCAAAAAGCAAGAAAATCTGCGTCGTTTCGGAGTACAGAAACCAGTTCAGGAAAATACAAAGCCGTCAACACAATACCATCTAACCTGTTGGTAACTCTATTATTTTCATTCAATAAGCAACTAAAAGCAAGTATTAAATCCTGCTCATTCATATCATTTGTTAAATAAATTTCTCTATTATTATAAATAACATAATTTGTATTTAATTTATCTCTTAAAAATTTCACTGCTTCTTTTTTCTTTTCATAAAACAAACTCTCTTCGTCACTATTATCATCTCCAAAAAACCAGTGCCGAAAGAAAAAACCACCTACAAATATGCCACCATATATTATTGCTGTTTTTATATCCATTCTTTTTTACCTCTTTTTATTTGCTTTAGAAAAATAAGAAACGGGACTTTTTTGTTTGTTTATATTAAATTTAAATCCTTGTTTTTGTAATATGTTTAACCATTTATTTAAAAATTTATTTAATTCTTCTTTATATTTAATATTTATATACTTTTTACTATTTTTTGTATAATAAACTTGTTTATATGTATAGGTATCTTGATATTCAAGTACTTCAGCTATCCCATATTTATCAGTTATTTTAATTACTACATCAGGATCGGGAACCATATCTCCGTTTTGTTTATAATAATGGTTTAAACTAATTATTAAACTATCTTTATCTTTAGCTAACACTTCAAAGTTTAAAGACATAAAACCTTCTTGTTTAACGGTGAAAAAATCTCCAATTTGCAAATCTCTAAAATTATTGACCCCAGCTATATCTTTCAATTTTTTATAGATCTGCTCATATATCATTATCATATCTCCTTTTTCTCTCATATATATATAACGAATTTTGGATAAAAATTATTACAACTTGTTGATATTAAATGAAAATTTAAGATAAAATTAACGAATAAAGGATTAAAACTAAAACTAAATAGTTCTTTTTAACTTTTGTTTTATTTTTTCCTGCTGTTCTCTGTATTTTTCGTATGATTTAACATATTTTAACTCTGTTTCACCTTTTTCCTTTTTCTTAAGCTTATCTTTCTTAAATAAATATTCAAATATCTCCTTTTTTAGTTCTTTTTCATCTTCCAAAAAACTTTTGATATTTCTATACTTAAAAGCTTCTTTTCGGTATTGAAATACATTTTCTACTCTTTCTCTTCTCTTTTCATACAAATTTTTTATTTCCTTAAAATAAATCTTTTTACGTATTTTATTTTTATTTTCATGCAAAATATTCAGAAAATCATTTACAACTGCATTATTAAATATTAAATTAAAATCTATCTCATTTTCATTATTCATATTTTCTTGTATTTTATAAATAGTATTATAAAATTCTTGTATTTGCTGTTTTACTGCATTTATGCCTGCATTATATTCATCTTCACCATTTTGAAATATATATGTTAACTGCTTCATGTTATTCTCTTGAAGTTGTTTTCTTATTCTCCTTAAGCTTAATCCTGCTTTTTTAAAATCAAAATTATATTTTTGCTCATTTATAATAAAAGTAAAACCAACTCTTGTTTTGTTTTTAGTTTTCCACTTTACTTTTATGTTACTATTCATATTTAAATTTTGTAATAATTCTTTTTCATTGCTGCTTATACTTATCACATCATTAACTAACTTATTAATAATTTTAAATATTTTACTGTAATTATCTTGTCTTATTTGCTTTTTTGTCTTTAAACTTATTATATTTATTAATTCATTTGCAAACTCTAAATCTTTATCAATATTAAGTTTTTTAAAATTTATATAAAATTGTTTTGTGTTAAAATTAAGACAGTATCTAATATATTCTTTTACAAGTATGCTACTATTATACTGTTTTAATGTTTCTATATCTTTATTTTGTAATGCATTAATAATATTAAAAAAATCTTGTTCATACATATAATCAAATTTTTTACTATTACTTAAACTGTTTATTTCATGTATTAACTTATTTACAAAACTATAATTATTTGTAATTTCTGTATATTTTTGTAAATGCCACAATAAATTATTGTACGCTGCTTCTGTTTCTCTTTGTTTTTGTTTTTCTGTTTTTATCATTTCTTGCTCTTTAAATTTCTTGTTATATATTTTCTCTGCCTTCCCATATAATTCTTTGTTTTGATACATTTGTATTCTGCTATAGTATATATCTCTGTATGTACTTTCATCAGTTATATTATCTGCTTCTGTAACTGTATGTGCTTCATAAATTCTACTTATTATCTCATTGCTATTTCTATATTGTAATAAAAACTCAAGAACGTTTTCTGTGTGTATATTCCAATAATTTTTATCTTCATAAACTTTCTCTTTATCATCTACCAGCGCAGCATAACTTTTTGCTGCTTTTGTGTTTAGAAACTTTTTAAATTCTTCCAATTCTCCCTTATTAAAAGCATTGAAAAAACCGTAATTTAAACGAAAAATGTTTTCATATTGCTTATATTCATCATAAAATTCTTTATTACCTTTATTTTTCGGTTTAAACATGTTTAATATAATTTCATCTAATTTAACTTTATTGTTATTTAATTCAGCAGTTCTTCTTGTTAAATACCAAAAAAATTTTTCGAGTTTAATTTCAATATAGTTTTTTTTATTTTTATTTTCATTTTCAAAACTTAAGTTTTCTAATCCGTAACTCTTTGATATATGTGCTAAAATTTTTCTTAACTGTTTATATTTATTACCTAAATTTTTTGATTTTTTTTTATCAAATAAAAAGTGGATGTGGGGATGATCTATCTTATCAAGATGAACAGCTATTTTAAAATCGTTAACTTGTAATATACGGTTATATTTTTTACCATTTTTTCTTATATCTTCATATTCATATCTTTTTATTTTTTCACTAAACTCATCAGTAATTTCTTGTAATACTGATAATATTTTATCTGTATCTCTATACCCAGCCTTAAAAAAAGATATATCGCTAAAACTAAATTTTAAATGTACGTAATTTTGCTTGTGCTTTTCAAAAGTCTCTTTCGAAAAGCCGACTTCTTTTCCGTATACATTGTTTTTCTCGATATGTGCGTGTAGATTCCAATCTTGTTTCATCTGCTTTTCCTTGCTTGAGAAAAAGAAAGGTGGCAAGCCTCTCTTTTTTCTATAGCAAAATCAAACGATAGCAGTATCTCTATATTTTCGATTAAATACAAATTCAGCTCGACCATCGACGGATAGATAGTCTGACTGGCACAAAAATATCTTTCCGTTTTGCAAAATCAGACACTGCCCTTTTGAAAATTCCTGCAAATGTATAGCATTCAATCGATTTTGCTCACTTACTCTGTATGTTTTTTCGTATGCAGTCACGTCCTTCAGTATATCTACGCTATTCACCGCATATTCTGTCCGCTCAAAAACCTTCTCTTTCCCAGCTATTTCCTCTACTTTTCGAATACTATTTGGTTCAAGTAATTTTAAAAAAACTTTTGTATTACAGTTACTTATAACACTATCTAAAAGCTTATCTTCATCTCTATTCTTTAAACTTGTATATTCCTGCATCGCAACTATAACTGCAACATTTAATGATCGTGCTTGTTGCATTATAGTCGTAAGTTCCCCTGTTGCATATGCACCAAATTCATCTAACATTAATAAAAAAGGTACAGGTGGACGCATTTTTTTATTGCTCAATTGTGTTGCTGTTACTTGCCGTAATAAAGTAATGATCATCTTTCCGAGTTTTCTTAATGTTTCATTACTCTTTTCAAGAGCGGGAAGTGAAATATAAACTATTTTACTATTTTGTATTATTTCAGATAAATTTATATCTCCTTCTCCGTCAAATATATTTTTATAAGTCATACTAAGTAGTTCCAACGCATCTGCTAAACTCCCGTACGCATACTGATGTTGCCTTACAGTCTCTTCATTAAATTCAAAGCTTGTATAATTTATATGCCCCATTATATTTAAATACTTTTTTATATTATCTTTAACTTTTTCTCCCGTCCCTTTATCAACATAATCATCAGGCAACCAATAATCTTTAAATTGCTGATATTCGGCAGGAATTTTGTCAGGACTATCCTGCATTATACAAATCAAACTTGCTATGTTACCCGCTATATTATCTAATTCTTTTAATGTTATTTTTTTTCTTTTTACATCTCTTTTATATAACAGAATTTGTAAACTGACACTTAACAATTTTAAAGCATTATTGTAAAAATACTGATTGTCGCCGCTTACACCTTCTGGGACTACAAGGTTAGTTAGTACCTCTTTTATCTTCTCGCTATCTCCGTTCTCCAGCAAATTCAGTGTATTTGTCTCTGCTCCAATTCCAAAATCCAAAATAAAAAGATCATCCTCTCTATGCACCATCTTTGCTATATTTACCAACTTGTTGTAGATGTCCTTGTCTGCCTTTCCATCCACGAAAAGCAATCCACCACCATTTTCCAAATGCTGCTTAATAATATTTAAAAACAAACTCGTTTTACCGCTCCCTGTCGTCCCAAGAATGCTTGTATGATATGTCATTTCATCATAATTGAAAAAAAAATCTTCATCATATTTTATTTTGCTTAAATCTATATCTTTTTCATAAAGTGTGCATTTTCCGATCTTTATCTCCCCTTTTCTCAAGCTCCTTCTTAATTCTTCTCGATGTAAATCTTTGATATTTTTATAAAATTTATATGTAGCTAAATTAAACAGAAAACTCGGTATACAAAGCGGAGTATTGAGTGTACCGAGGGTAAAAATTAAATTGCTTAAGAATAATGCTCTTCTCTTTTTTAGCATACTCTCGTAATTTTTCAGTTTTTCTGTTTTAACAATTTTATTATTCATATAAAAACTCCCCTGTTTTAATTTTTCTATACGTATCAAATATTTTTCTATATTTCACAGATTTACTTTGTTCGGGTGTTTCTTTAATTACTTGCACAAAATCTTTATTTTTTACATACTTCAACAACTCTTGAAAAGCTAAATAATTAATATTTTTATGCTTTTTAAAAGTTTCGAACAAATACATAAAATATATATTGCTATTTTCAAATTTCTCTTTGTTATTAATAAATAAAATAGTATCAGTCCCCCAATTATTAACATAATTATAAAAATTAGCTTTTAAACGTAGTAAATCTTTTATTTTTGCATAATCGTTAATATACTCAATAAAATCATCAATATTTTTTATTTCTTCAGCATAGTCGACTTCATATTTTTGTTTTTCTTTTGCTTTTTTTATTATATTTATTAGTAACTTAGCAATAACTACAATCAATATAATAATCACGAATAATTTTAAATAAAATAAAACTAGATGTTTGGTAAGTAAAAAATATTTTAAATTTTGATAATTATTTTGATATATTGTGATTAATTGAGTAGCAAAATCATAATCTTTAGCAAAAATAGAACTTAAAAATGTTAATTTGTATTTATCAACTAATACATTATAAACAAACTGTAAAACATAATTGTATACTAAAAGATTGTAAAATAAGAATTTCTTGAAAATAAAATAAATTGGTAATTTAAAACCATTGATGTTTTTTTGTGCAAAATATATTGTCAATTGAATTGCAAGCACTATACCGATTGTTATTTTATATATATTACCCTTTGCAGCATATTTTTTGTGTTCATACATTTTTCTACACCTTTATTTATCTTGCTTTAGAAAAAGAGAAAGTGCGTTGTATGTTTTGTTCCTTTTTTAGTTCCAAATTTATTTCCCTTGCAATTTCAGTATCTGGATACTTTTCAGTTATTGCTTGCAAAACAGCATCATATTCTTTATTTTTATTATTTTGTAATAGCTTACCAGTAATAAAAGCAATATTTAAAGCATAATTGAAAAATTGTAATTTATTAATAATATTAAAGAAATTGTTTATCAGAGAATTGTTTATATTCTTAACTATTGTATTTTCAATAAAATAATCTTTACTTAT
The DNA here is from genome assembly GCF_049472675.1 of Deferribacter thermophilus. Taxonomy (NCBI): domain Bacteria; kingdom Pseudomonadati; phylum Deferribacterota; class Deferribacteres; order Deferribacterales; family Deferribacteraceae; genus Deferribacter; species Deferribacter thermophilus. The sequence continues at coordinate 214,633 of NZ_JAPNXM010000002.1, read as the reverse complement.
ATCACTTAACAAGTGTTTTACTTGTTTTTGTATATCTTCATCTTTCCTATATTTATTATTAACAACTATAAAAAACTGCTCCAAAAATTCAATTTTATCATCTTTATTAAGATTAGTGACAATATACCTAAAGTTTTTAATAACGATAATAAAGTCGTCCTTATTTAATTTATCCAACTTTGTTACATTCTTTAAATTTATGTTTTTAGCAAAATTAGTGTTACTATTTAACATAATTCCCCCCCTTTTTTTTTACCTTATTTTAAATGTCGGTGTTGGTGCAGGTTTAGGTTTAAGTGTTTGCTGTATACCTTGTTTATGTTTTTTATTTTCAAAATAACTAATATTTTTACTTTTAGCTTTTTTATTATGTTGCTTAGTTTTAGTTAACTGTTTAAGCTGTTTTTTTAGTTGCTTTTCAGTTTTAATTAAAAGTGCATTTTGATGTATATGTTTTACAATGTCTTTCATCGTTAAATCTTCTTTATTTTTTAACAAATTTTGAGTTTTTTGCATTTGTATAAATTGATTTTTAAAATCAGGGTTTTCTAGATTTTTCAGGAATTTTTCATGTCTTTTTGTCACCTTTTGCATTGCTTCGACTGCTTTTTTGTATTTTTCGAATTGTTCTCTCTGTTTTCTTTTGTCGTGCTCATGCTTCATCTGCAACAACATATACAATGCAAGCATCACAAAAAAGAAATATACAGACAGAACAAATTGTGCAGACTGTATCGAAAGGTCAATTATCGCATTGCCTGTTTTTATGTTCGTGTTTATCGACCGAAATCCTTCATCCTTAACTCTATCCAAAAAATCTTTTATTTTCATATTCCTATCAATTTTTTTTCCAAAATCTTCTTCCAAATCAACAAAAATATTTTGTCTTGCATATTCAATATACATTTCAAACTGTTCTTCATCGATACCTTTTGCCACTAGAAAATCCTTTATGTCATCATATAGTTGGGACGCGTTATTTAACTTCAAGTCAAAAGGCAATTTGAAAACAACTTTTTCATCGCTATTCAAGGCAAGTGTTCGAAGCAAATGTTCAAAGAATTTGTATGTTTTTTCTTCTTCAAGCTCTTGCTCTTCTTCTTGTTCTATTTCCTCTTCAATTTTTTTATATATTTCATCGAGATTGATAGTTACCGCCATATTGCACCTCTTATTTTATGCTTAAGAAAAAGAAGGAGTTGCCATTCCTTTTTTTTTCTTAAGCTTCATCATCTTTTTTTCTTCAAAACAAATGTTTCATAGGCCTTCATGAACATTTCAGGATTTTCTTTCGCCCATTGCAAATCTTCCTGATACCACCTTTCTTGTTCTTCCTGCTCTTCTTTACTCAACCTTCCTTCTCTATCCCTCTTTCTCCAATCCTCTAGCTCCTTGTCTTTCTGTCGAACAAATTCCCGAAATTCATCAATCTGTTTTCTATGTTCTTTTATGTCGTCATCAAGACTTTTGTTTATTTTCCCTACAATCCAATCTATCAATCCCATTTTACACCTCTCTATTTTCTTCTTTTTTTATAAAACTCTGCATTTGCTTCTCTTACCATCTCGGCAATTTGCACTTGGTCATCAATAACATGCTTTACACCATCAGCAAAAATTTCAATTTTCATAATTTTATAAAAATCATTCATTTTGTTTAAGTAGAAATAAACAGGATTATCTTTATAGTCATGTTCAATACATTTTACAATCGGCTTATCAACATTTTTATCACTAACTACACAATCTATTTTATCTTTATCCGCTAAGAAATCGTAGTTGCTATGCTGTAAAATATAGTTTAAATCTACATCTACATTTTTATTATTACAAGCTATAGCAAAAACAAAAAATGTTAAAACTACCAACAACTTACTTTTCATTTTTTACCCCCTTTTCTTTTAGATAGGTATCAATATAAATTTGTACCAACTGTTGTAATACAAAACTAACCTTTAAATTTTGCTCTTTGCAAATTCTCTTTAATAAATTATAGACATCTTTTTTTATAGCTACTGTTGTCCACATCCTCTTTTCCCTTTCTTCTTCTTTCTTCTCTCTCTTATATTATAACGAATTTTAATGTAAAATTTTGATAACCAATTGATACATAATATATTTTCAGCTACCTTATAAAGCCTCTATTCACGTTTGCTTTATAAGCCTGCATTTCTTTTGTAAAGCTAAAATTTTGGCTAATAAAATTATGCTTTTTTAACTTTTTTGCTAACTCTTTTAGTCTTTTTTTAATTTTTATATTATTTTCATAATTTTTGTATATGTTAAATAGAAAAGATTCTAAGCTCTCTCTATCAAAAACGCTTACAAATTCATTGTACACTCTATTCCTGCTAATTATGCCACTTAAAAATCTGTAAACTTTTTCTGAATTATTATTTATGAATAACTCATTATTATCATTACTATTTTCAACCTTATTATGCTCTTCCCACATTTCATTATAAGTAATTTGTTTACTGTTAGTAAACTCTAATAAATCTACTTTTGCAAGAAAATATTTGCTGTTGTTGACATTTTTCGCTTTATTTGACAATATTTTACAAAAAATAGATACGTTTTTAGTATTTTTTACCCCTGTGAAATAATATATTATTTTGTTCAACTCTTTTATTTCCTCTTTGTATTTTTCTTTATTTTTTAATAACTTATCAACATCTGCTGTATCAGAAATTTTTGATTCATCTATATATTTTAATATGTCATCCTGTTTAACTTTAAACAAAATTGCTCGTTTTATCTCACTTGTTACATTGACGACATTCCTAATACTATCAAGACTCACAAAAATATCAATCAACTGCTCCACGGATATTTCCTTTTTTACAAAGGATTTAACTAACCAAAACATTACATTTCTTTCATCTCTTTGCAATTGTAGGTACGCTATATTTTTCATTCTTCACCCCTCTATTTTTTGTAACTTGTTGTTGTTTAACCAATTTTTGTAAGTATTCATTGAAATCTTTGACTTTATGCTGCTGAAGAAGAAAAGAAATAGATTTTGATTTGATATTGTATTTTTGAAATATCTGTATATATTCTTGTGTTTCTTTCTCTGCGTCGATGTCTAGTGCAAAAACAAACTCGATATCTCTATTTGCAAATTTTTCTGCAAGTTCCCGAATTGCTTTTTTGTTCGTCTTCGAAGAAATAGAGATGTATGCACTGTTATTATCATCCCTACCAAGTTGTTTTATATTTTTAATACTTAATGCATCAATAAAGCTTTCTGCAATATAAATTTTCTTCACTCTCTGATCTTTGTATACTACATACAAATCTTGTCTACCTTCATTTACAAATCTGTAACGTAAGCTATTTATAAACCTAATATTTTTATTATGAAAATTTTGAACACCAACACCTAGAAGATTCCTTTTAGTCTCCTTGAAAAATCGAATACTACTATTCTTTACTAAATCAATATCTAAAAAACGAGTTTTAATTAAATAATTTAAACACTTATTATAAGCTTTTTGATCTTTCTTTTCTTCAATTATTTTAAAAACAAACGTATTTTTATTGTTTTTATAGGTTGTTAAGCTCATTATATTACTGTTATTATTATCTATATATCTATTTGAATATTTTGTATTCTTATTTTTTACATCATAATCATATTTATTTAAAAATTTCAAATCTGGATTTTTTATTAACTCAAGCAGCAGATCGATAGCTTCTTTTCCACTCAAGTCAACATCGTACAGGTACTTTGCAAGATACTGGACTGCCTGTATGTTGTCGTAAGTCATACCAGTTCCAAAGTCATGCCACAGAAATTTCCCATGTCGCCCCGAAAAATATATATTTGTGGAAGGATTTTTGTCGTTGTCTCGAAAACGTGTAAACAATCTGCCACCTTTCTGCATATATACATGCTCGAACATCTGCAATATCAGAATAGGATCAACATTTTTTGCTTTTTCTACTTTCCAACCCATCTTTCTATATCACCTCTTTTATTACCACTTAACAGCATTAACTCATTTTTTATATAAATATCTTCTATATTTATATATAACAAAATATAACAGATTTCGAAAAAAATTTTTTTAAAAAAATAAAATTTTTACTAAATTATTGCTATTGAAAGGAAAATTTAGTCAGTAAATCTTTAAAAACTGTTGGAATGTTTTATTAATTTATATAATAACAAAGATAATTTATATAAAAATAATATTATTTTTATTATTAATGTTTAGTAAAAATTGACTTTAATGATAAAAAATTATATAATAATTTTACAATTTAAAAAAATAATGAAAAAAGAAGGCTTGAGAAAAAAAGAGAAGTGACACTCCTTTTTTCTGAAGCAATGTTATTCCTCTTCATCTTCTTTATTATCCTTGAATTTCTCCTTCAAATTTTCTCCAATGTATTTTATCGCTTTTATGCTTCCTTCCGCCACTTTCCCAACCGTACCCACAACAGGTATACTCTTCGCTATTCCAAGCAATCTAGCACCTGCACTACCAAGAGCCATAGCTTGCCCCATTGCCATATCACTCACTCTGGCAAAACTTTCGGCTATTACATCAAACTTATTATTAACAATACTTGTTATCTTTCGATATATAAATTTCATTACTTGCACACTTATAAACATACCCATAACTAATATACTCATATAAGCCAACTTAATACCAAGCATATTTGTCTTATACAAAAATACTAAATATACCGAAAAAATATTAAGTATCTTAACAATTAAACTTAAAATAATATACCCAATCAACAAACCAAAATCATAAGCTCTAAAGTTTACCCAGCTCACAAAATAAGCAGTGATCGTCTCGTTGAAAGTCTGCGTTGTAATAGCTTTAATAATGTAAAGCGGTGATAATATAAAATATAATGTAAACGCTATAAATCTCTGTATAATATACAAAATAAATAAAAATATCGATAAAATACAAAATATAAAGAAAAATAAGACTACTAATGCATAAATAAAACTTTCCTTTGTTATTAACGCTACTTTATTCATAAGTCCAGGTTCTTTTATATGCCCATCAAGAGTCTTTACAGGTATATTTAATAACTCGAATAAAACAAAATCTTCTTTTCTATCCTGCAATGTCTGCTTTAAATCACCATCTGCACCTTGAATTAATTTTTCATATGTCTCCTGTGCTTTCTCTATAGTCGTAATACCATTGTTTAAAGCAATCTCAAAACGCTGCAATAAAAGAAAAATATTAGAATAAAATTGAGCAACCTGTTTTACATAACCAGCTTCTTGCCCCCTGATAAGCGTAAATGCGCTTATATTCGTTTTTATAGCCTGTAAAACTTGTTTTACTATATTATCACCAGTTGTAGCTATCAGCTGATCTAAACTTTGTTCGTCCTTCTCTACAGCATATTTTAAACCTAAATATAAATCCCTGTAATTCCTTATAATTGGCAATGTATTATCCAATTCATCTTTCTCGTATAGTAATACACTCTTTAACTGCTCATAATAATCATCAGGCTCATCTTCATCAGCAAACGTGTTTACTGGAATATCTTTCCCCTCACGAATTAATTCTAATAGCTTGTTATATGGACTATTCGAATCAACGAATAGTAAATTTATCATTTTATTTAACTGTTCTTTACTTAAATTATTATTATAATAAGCCATTACATCTCTCAAATCTTTTAAATTATAAATTTGCTTAATATCACTTTTTAACCACTCTCTTAAAAACCAGTTTTTACTGTCATACCAACTAAGCATAAGTGTAAATACCTTTGCAAGTTCAGGATGTGCTAATAATAAATTTTGTATGGTATTCATATCTTTATAAGTCTCATTTAAAATTTTATTAGTTTCATTATACTGTATCCTTATCTTTACATTGCTATCAGCCGAAGCTAAATAATTCGTAAAATCTTTTTCCTTGCCACTTAAAAAACGCATTATATTATTTATAAATTCTGCATATAATACATTACTAGAAGGATCCATATAATTAGTACTTCCTTCATAATACATACCATATAATGACTTTGCTATAATAACGTATAAAGCTAAACTATATTTTAAATTATCTATGTTTTTATCTGTATCTTCATTATAAGCTTGCGGGATATTGAAATCTAAACCATACAAATTATTAACAACTTTATCCTGTATCGCAGTCTCAATATCTTTTAAATCCCAGCTATCCATAAATTTCTGCAGCACTTCAACATTTATCTCATCAAAATCAGTTGTCCCAGTTAAGTGCATTATTGTTTCCGTAACTGCGTAAAATACCGTATCAACAATACTGACACTTAAAGCTAAAACAGCAGGCAATGTATATTCATCTTTATCAAAATCAAAATAATTTAACGCATAATCAAGTTTTGCATCTTGTAAATACATTGTAAAAACATTTTTGGGAACTAATATCGAAGAAGAATTAGTAATCTTTAACTGCACTGGCATCATTAATAATCCAATCAGCGCAGCACTTGCAATTAATTTCATCCAAAAATCTCTTTTTATTACTTTTTCAACAACTTCATTAACACCTTCTGCATATTGCCCAAAAACTGTCCCAAACGAAAAAGTGTATCTCAAAAACGGATGTAAATAAGCAAATAAAAATGAAATACTTGCAATAACAACCGGATTAAATCCACCAGTCAGATAACTATATACTTTTTCTGATAGTGCTAATACAAAATTGTATAAAAAACCAAACCAGTTATCATATATATGTATTGGTATCGGTGGCAAACTAAACATATGCATACCTCGCCGATAATTCATGAAAATATTTGATACACAAAAGCAATTCTCTTTCAATCAGGGAGATATCTATATTATGTTTTTTATATATTTTTTTTATGAGTGCAAATTTTTTTTTCGAAACAAAAACCAAATAAACATAACATAAGATATTGTAATTACTCACAATTTTCGCCTGCTGAACAACAGCTTCTACATATTCTATGTTGAGGGCATGAATTGTTTGGAAATCGATCCTATTTCCGATCTTCTTGTTTGCCTGTAGTGTATATTCAACAAAATCTCTCAAGTTTTCCTTATGTTTTTCGAGCTCTCTTCGAAAGAGTCTATGTTTTTCTCTATTTTCTCTCTCGGCAAAGTACTTCACTACCTTTCGTAGCATTGCTACACCTCAAAACATGATTCATTATTTCTCTTATATATAACGAATTTTGCAGTAAAATTAACATAACTTATTTATAATTTTTGAAAAATACTGCTTCAGAAAAGGGAAAAGGGGTTGAGAGAAGAGAGAATTCTATCACGAATAAAAAAGCAACAAATCATTTGTCAATATCCTTGCGCCTTTCCTTTTTCTGAAGCATTCATAATATCAAAAATAAAATATCTTTATAAAAAAAAGATTTTTTTTATAAAGATTTTAAAAAAATATATTATGATTATAGTATAGTTAATCGTCTGGGACACCAGTAGGACACCTTTGGGACACGTTTGGGACACCTTTGGGACGCAAAGAACCGCATAAAATCAAGCTTGGGACACCTTGGGACGGGTTTGAGGCATATTAAAAAAAAATTTTTTTTTTTGTGACTAAAGGTGACTACTTTAGTCGATAATAGGTCGATAATAGTCAGTAATAGTTATAAAAAAATATACAAAATTTTCTGTATATACCCCGTCTACCCGTCCCGACCCGTCCCAAAATTAAATTTTCATTTATTATTAACAGGATACCAGACTGCAAAAGGCGTCCCAAAAAATAGCGTACACGTCCCAAACCTGTCCCAAAAAAAAGTTGTACCCGTCCCGATATGTCCTAGGACTGCTTTTTTTTTGTCTACTATCAATAAGTTATTAGATTATAAGAATATTTTTGAAGTACCTTATACCCGTCCCAAAAAACAAATTAGAAAAGATAGTATGCCTTCTCTTTTTTTTTAAAGCTGACCTATTATTATTATTTTTATGGAAAGGTTATTTGTTCATCATCATATATATCTTCATTTTCTATACTTTCCCTTTCTTCCATCAATTCATCAAACTCTTGTTTTTCTTCTTCACTCATTTTGTCTATATCTATTTCATCATCTTCAAAGTATAAGTTTTTTATTTCTTTTGCTAATAAGTTAATATTTATGTTTTTATAAAGCTGTATAGTACTTTCATTAACAACCTTAACACGTATACTTTTACCTTTAATATTCTTTTTTTTGCTTTCAAAAAAAGTATTACAAATTTTATAAAATTTATCTCTTGATAAGCTTTCTTCATTTTTTATAAGTAAATTGTATAGCATATTTAATGTTTCATTTGTTACACTGCTGTATAAACTTATTTCCTGTTGTAATTTGTATAAAAAATCTTCAATATTTTTATATTCAACATTTTCATTTTCTTTGATTATAACTTTAGCTAATTCAAGTAACTTACAGTATTTTATATAGTTTAATGCTAATTTTACAGTATTATTTGTATTAAAAATAATATTTTCTCTTTCTTCTGTATTATATATTGTTATGGCTTTTTGTTCATCATACTTTAAATTTGCTATATAATTATAAAAAGCTTCTCTTTCTTTTTTTAGCTTTTCAATAAATTCAGTTATAGTTATATTGTGTTTTTGCTCAACAACATCAACAAGTTTCATACTTGCAGTTTCAAATATAGTATAACGTCGGTCCGAAAATTCTATGCGAACGGGATTTTCCATATTACTAAACATAATTATATTAGCATAATTTTTTACTGCGTATGGTTTTATGTTTTTTTCATTTATAATAATTTCATCATCGGCTATATACTGTTTTAACTTTTCGAAAATAATACTATTTTCATTAAAATTTCCTTTCACTTCGTTAAATATAACTAATAGTTTATTTTCTATATAACTATTAAAGCTACTTTGTAGTTCTGTGTTCGAAGCTTCGATCGTATAATTATTAAACAAAGGCTTTAATACAATGTTATGAAATACACCTTTACCTGTTCCTTGTATTCCTTTTGTAAGTATAACATTTCTTGTTTTATTAAGTGTATTAATAATATAACTGATCCAGTTGATAGCATATTCAATTCTATCGTCATATACAAAAAGGTTTTTTAGTAGTGTAGAAATATGCGGAAAATTACTTTTTATATAATTTACATTTAAATCATATTTTTTAGTATTAAGTAGCATATACTTGTTTTTCTGAAACAAATTAACATATTTTACACCGTCTTTTATAAATTCAGCTGGCATATGCGGATCAAAAACAGTTTTGACGGAAGGTATCATCTCTTCTATAAGTATTTTTACTGTATCTTTATCAGTCAAGCTAAAATAACTTTTGAATAGTCTTTTTGTCGCTTCCCTGTTAAAATACTCTTTATTTTTACTTTCTAGGTTTATTTTTAAAAATTGCTGTGCTGTAAAGTCATAATAAAGTTTAAATCCTTCATATAAATTATTTTGTACTATGTTGTATATATTTTGTAATGAGTTTGAAATATTATATTGTTGTTTAATTTCATCAATTAAGTCTTTAACATACTTTTTTTGTTTTATCTTGAGCTTTGTAGTTATGTTATCAACTAATTTTTTAACGAAAATATCATTAGTTAAGTTTTGTAGTCCACCTTCATATTTATCACATATGCTTATTATATATTGCTTAACTTTATGGTTGCGATTTGTTTTTTGATGTGTTATATTACTTTTAGTCATGGAGTTGGAGTTTTTGTTTTCATATTTAGCAAGCTGCTCTTGTTGGGGAAGAGCAGCTTTTTCTTTATCTGCCATGTACCACCTCTTTGTTTAGTATTTTATATTTATATTATTTTTATATTCATTAGAAAAATATACTTGTTTAACTGCATTAATGAATAATTGACTTATTGAAACTTCAGATCTTTTACTTAATTCTCTTAATCTTTCTAAAAATTCAGGATCAATATACAAACAGGTCATCTTTTTCTTATAGATTCTTTTTTTATTATTTTTATTAGCCATATTATCACCCCCCCTTTTATTCTTCTTATATCTATATAACAGATATATAACAGAGACGAAAAAAATTTTCGAAAAAAATAGTATTAGTAAAACAATTAAAACTTTTTTCATTTGATCACCTCTTATGGTTGTTGCTTCAGAAGCAGGAAAAAGCAGCAACAATGCTGCTTTTCTAAAGCAGTTAGTCTTCTTTACCAACAATAAAGTCCGGTTTTTTATGTTTAAAAATCTTCCTGAAATGTCTCCAGAAATGAAGATAAAATTGAGACGCGTACTGTTTTTCTAATACCATTAACCTTTTATCTTTATTAATATTTTCATAAGGTATTTTTAACTCTGTTACTTTTCTAACTATTCTTTTATTTAGATCATGTATTGGATAAAAGTTAAAATCAGTTTCATAGTTTACTTTCCCGAAATATTCATTTTTAAATACATATACAGGCTGATTTAATTCCCATAAATTATTTAAATACATTACTGTATCATCATCACTTGTCACGATCGTAAACACATGCACATTATAAATGTCAGTAAGATACTTAAGTACTTGTAATTCCTTTAAAAAAGTTAAAAAGCTCTTACTTATACTTGTACCAACATCTATAACTATATTTTTACCTTGTTCTTGCATAATTTGTTCGAAGAAATCATAAAACTTTTCCTTATCTATGTCTTCAATTTCAGCATTTAATACATCCACAGTTACAGCATCTTTAACCCATTTTGCTAAAGTGTTTTGCTCTGCATCTACATCATAGGGTAAAACAACATCTTTTTGATGTGTTGTAAAATATTGTGTAAGCATAGCTGCTAACAAACTTTTACCAACACCACCCTTGCCTTGCAGTATTAAGCTAAAATTTTTTTTGCTTTTCATAATATTACCCCCTTAACTTTATTTTATGATAATTTTAAATTTTGGTATGTTTGTATAGTATCGTAGCTATAGTAGTTGATAGGAGTTATCGCATCCCAGACAATGTAAATATACCCTTGTTTAATTGCTATTAGTAATTCTTCGCCGAGAAATTCTTGTTTTAATAAAACCTGATTTTCAATATCAGTTTTTAATTTAGCATGAAAAGGAAAGCGAATTTGCACTATTTCGCCATTTACAATTTCCTCGACAAACCCTCTTGCGGTATGCCTATAAAAATTAAATTGTTTTTGTTTGTAAGTGTTCAAATTAATTTCTTGTTTTAACTCTTCTAATTTTCTTATGTAAGTATCTTTTTCATCAATGATTAGGTTTTCATAATTCCCAAAAGTTATTTTGTAACAGTCAGTAGTTTTTATAATAAATTCATTTGCTACAGAAAAAGAAGAAGGAGCCTGATTGGTTGTTTCGGTTGTAATTGTTGCTTGTGTCGGCGTTGCTAGAGAGTTTTCTTCTTTTTCTATAGTATTCTTTTGTTTTTTATTTCTTTTATTTCCCGTTCTTCGTAAGTAGTTTTCATAGTCATCTTTAAAAAAAGCAATTAAATATCTTCGATAGCTTGATAAACTACCTTTCTTTAATTTAAATTCTTTTTTCAAGAACTCATATTGTAATTTTAAAGGTAAATCCGAATGTAATACTTTATGTATTATTTCATCATTAAGTTTTCTAAATATATATTTGTGTTTGTTTTTTTCTTTTTCGTATTTTTCTTTTAACTCTTTCAATTTTGTTTGAATATCTACACTCATAATTTTTCACCCCTTTCTTCTCTCTCTTATATTATAACGAATTTTAAGGAATAAAACTTATAACTTATTGACAAATAAAGTGAAATAACGAAAGAAAAATAACGAAATATAATAAATTATAGCGAATTTTAATGGATTAAGATGAATTTAAAGTGAAAAATAATGAATTAGAATGAATTTTAATGAAACCTTAAATGAAAAATAACGAATTATAATGGCATAATATGAATAATAATGAAATTAAAGTGAATTATAACGGAATATAATGAATTTAAGGTGAAATAATTATGAAATTAGAATGAATTATATATGAAATATAAATGAAACAAGCATTTATAATTGAAACTATCTGCAAGTTAAAACTTGCATTAAAGTTTAAGCTACTTTGCTTACGCAAAGTTTTATACTATAAGGGAACATTATATTCCAACTAACTGTAAAATAAGCAGTTAACAGAAAAATAATTTTGTAATTAACTGAAATGACATAAAAATATCTATAAAATATATCAAATTAATTAATTTAATGTGAAAAGGCTGTTTAAAAAATTCGACAGAATTTCGACAAAAATTATAAAAATTAATCAATTTAAAATCATTTTAAAAATGGAATATTTTATTAAATATTAATAAGTTATTATTTACTTTTTGTGACTTAAATTGATATAAAAACTTAAGAAAATTAGGTTCGATCCCTTCCCACTCCCGCCATATAGTTATTAATTATCAATTAGTTATATTTTTAAGATTTTCATTTTCTGACATAATTCTGACAAACTGATTATTAAATAAATCTGAGATTTTACTCTTTGTTTGATATGTTTTAACATATTTAGCGTATCTTCTGAAAAAAGTTTCTAAATTTGAGTGTCCCATTCTTTTAGCTATATCATGTGGATTATCGCTAGCTAAAAACTCAAAACAACATGAGTATGTCTCAATTGATACATATTTCTATATTCAATACCAAGGTTTTTAACATTGGCTTTCAATACAATTCTGCTATATTATTAAGTTATTTTTTTTATCTCTTTAAACAGTAATTCTGCCAGTATAGGCAATTTTTCTTCTAAACTATTTGATAAAGTTGTACCTGCTTCTATATTCTCAGGAATCACACCAAATAGTTTTACTACTTTCGGTAATCTTCCCCTTATTTCACTTAAAAGTAATACCTCCTGTAATCCAATCTGATGTGGAGACATTTTTGTTGGGATCCTATCAAGAATAATATCATCTTTGTCATATATCCTCATTTCTCCTGGCTTTCCATCAACATCAACAACATCCACTATAAAAAGATAATCAGCTTCTTCAATCACATGCATTGCCATTATTCCAAGAGTCCCTGCATCAAAAATTTTAACATTTACAGGAAAAGAATAATTATTCTCCAAATAATTTACAAAATGAACACCAAATCCTTCATCTGAAAATAAAACATTTCCTGCACCAAAAATAATAATATTGTCCAACAAATACCTCCTTTAAATGTATAAAGAGGGGAAAATACCCCTCTAAAGAACTTTTACCCTCACAATTTCATTACCTTCTGGATCTATAGTATGCACAGCGCATGCAATACAAGGATCAAATGAATGTACTGTCCTTAATACTTCTAAAGGTTTTTCAGGCTCAAGTACAGGATTACCTACAAGAGACGCTTCATACGGGCCCATAGCTCCTTTTTCATCACGAGGAGAAGCATTCCATGTAGAAGGAACAACAGCCTGATAATTCTTGATTTTCTTATCCTTGATAATAATCCAGTGTGAAAGTGTTCCACGAGGTGCTTCATGAAAACCTACACCTTTAAACTCACCTTCAGGAATGTCTGTATGGTTAGCATACTCAGTATCTCCTCTTGCAATGTTTTCCACAAACATATCTAAAAATTTTAATGAAAGATGTGCCATTATTCTTGCTCTTATTCCTCTGGCAACAAGTCTTCCCATAGTTGACTGCAAATCATAAATTTCCACACCTATTCTTTTTAAACTTTCATCAATAAAACGTTTTGCCTCAGTATTATCAGAAGCATAAATGGCAAACAACTGAGCCACTGGTCCTACCTGCATAGGTTTCCCTTCAAAGCGAGGAGCCTTAGACCATGAATACTTTCCATTAGCTTGAAAATCAGTGTAATTTGGTTTTGTTTCACCTTCCCAAGGATGAAGTCCATCTTTACCTTCATACCATGAATGTACAATTGACTCTGTTATGGAGTTTATCAAATATTGTTCACTATGATTTTTAAGCACTTTGTAAGGTTTTATATTGCCACTGAAAAACACTCCACCAGCAAGCTCAAACTTCTCATTTTTCGTATCAAGAGGAAACTCAGGTACAGCCAAATAATTATCAACCCCTTTTCCATAACCAAACCAATCTTTGTAATAATTTGCCAATATCACCAAATCAGGGAAATAAACTTTCTCAACAAACTCGGCTGTTTCTTTCATTAATTTTTTTAAATAACTCAATCTCTCCATATTGATTGTAGCCAGATTATCTACATTTACCGCTGTTGCAACTCCGCCAACACACAAGTTTTGTATATGAGGATTCTTACCACCAAGAATAGCAACTGCCTGCGCTGCTTTCCTCTGATAATCCAAAGCCTTTAAATAATGAGTAGCGAGTATAAGATTGAGTTCAGGAGATAATCTCATAGCTGGATGTCCCCAATAACCTGAAGCAAAGATACCAAGTCTGCCACTATTAACAAAACCTTTTAATTTATCTCTGACAGCTTCAAATTCTTTTACACTGTTGCCTGGCCAGTCTGAAAAACTTTGAGCTATAAATGCAGCTTTTTTAGGATCTGCCTTTAAAGCAGATACTATATCAACCCAGTCAAGAGCTGATAAATGATAAAAATGAACAATGTGATCCTGAACTGAATGCTGAGCAATTATAAGGTTTCTGATATACTGAGCATTTAAAGGTACCTCAACATTCAAAGCATTTTCTACCGATCTGATAGAAGCAATCGCATGAACTGTAGTACATACTCCACAAAATCTCTGAGCAAATGACCAAGCATCTTTTGGATCCTTACCTCTTAATATTACCTCTATCCCCCTCCACATCTGTGCAGATGCCCAAGCATTAGCTACTCTGCCATTATCCACTTCAACATCAATTCTTAAATGACCTTCAATTCTTGTAATTGGGTCTATAGTTATCTTTTTTGCCATCCAAACCTCCTTGATATTGCTTTACTTTTTTCAACAGCTTCTTCAGTTAAAATTTCATCTGGATTGTGACCAGATGGTAAAACTGGAAACAGTTTTACAAAAATCAAATATAGTAAAATTTCCAACGCAACTATTCCCAGAGTTATCATAAACTCAGGTAGTGATGGGAAATATCTCCAACCAGGCCCTGGGTTAAAGCCTACAATATAAACATTCATTCTATATAACCCTCCCCCAAACATTATCAAACATGCAGTTACAAATAACCATCTGGGAGATTTCCTAATTTTATCATTCAATAACATTATAGAACCGACTACTATCAACATAAACTCAATCAAAAACATTATTGAATAAAAATCACCTTTAAAAGCAGATGATAATTGCCCTCTATAATACAAATCTCCAATTCTTATTGAAATCCAGATTGCTGTTAACCAAGGTATTATACCAGCAAGTCCAGATAATTCTTTTACCTCATAAGGCCTATTGAATGCAAATGAGGATACAATTGACTCAAATATAACAACTGCAAAACCTAGGTACACGCAGTTAATAAGGAAAAGCAGTGGAAGAAATCCAGTATGCCAAAGTGGATGCAATTTATGCGTAGCTATTGTCATCATTGTACCTAAAGATGACTGGTGCATTGAAGGAAGCGTAATACCTAGAGCAATGAAAAAGATAAGGATACTATTTAACTTTGGATACAACCATTTAGCATATTTTGCTAAAAAATTATCCTGATTTTTTAATCTTTCTAAAATTGCTGGTAAGAACTCAACAAACAACACTAAAGTATATGTCATTACACAAAGTGCCACTTCAAACATCACTGAATTAAATTGCCATCTTGAAGGAATGAAAAAGTTATAAATATTCCAAAACCTTCCAAGGTCAATAACCACTGATAAACCTGCCAGCCCATATCCAAACAAACTTGTTAGAATGGCAGACCTGATCAGAGGATGATACTTCCATCTATTCATTATATAAATCAAAATTGCCATAGCATATCCACCACAAGCCAGCGCAGTACCTGTAGCCACATCATAAGCTATCCATATCCCCCATGGATATCCATCACTTAAATTTGTCACAGCTCCAATACCTTTTACATAGCGAACACCAATAAACACAAAACCAACAATAACAATGGCCAGCAAGAACAAAAATGGCTTTGTTACTATCTTTCTTTTTAACACAGTATATTCATTTTCATGTGCCATTACTCATCCTCCCTCTCATCAGACTGTTCATTTTTCTTTCTATTCCTAAGTGCAATTAAACAAAGTGCCGCATACAAAGCAACCGGAGCAATAAACCCCTTATACACTGTATGTTGAATCTTTTCGGTAAATGCTGCTGGAGATTTACTATCTAATTTTGGAAAACCTAATTTTTCAAAAGGTACAGAAGCCAAATATATTACATTTGTTCCTCCAGCTTCAAATTCTCCATAAATGTGATTAACATATTCATCAGGATTTTCCTTTAAACGTCTTTTTGCTTCATTTAAAAGATCCTTTCTTTTACCAAAAGTAACCGCTTTTGCTGGACAAACTTCTGTACAAGCAGGCTCTCCTTTCTCTTTAAGGTTGGTAAATTTACACATATCACACTTGACAATCTTTGGAAATGCCTTCTCCCATTCAAACTTAGGAATATTAAAAGGACAAGCCACCTGACAGTAACGACATCCTATACATATATCTTCGTTGTAATAAACCACACCATTTTCATCCTGCCTCATTGCCCCAACAGGACATACTGAAACACATGATGGTTTTGCACAGTGCATACACTGATGTTTAATGTATGACCATACATTCTCATTTTCTTTATACAACTTTATAATTGTTCTTGTTTTACTATCCAAATCTGTAGGAGCATCCCATTTCCCATCCGGATCAAAATCTGCTTTTTCTGCAGGCAAACCATTAACCCTTTTGCAAGCTGCAACACATGCTTTGCATCCTACACACGCGTTAGCATCATAAAACATTGCATAGGCATCATCTTTCACAAAATTTTCTTCATTAGCTTCTGCTGTAACAACACCTGAAGCACAAGCACCAGTTATCAAGCCAGCTGTAGTTTTTAAAAATTCTCTCCTAGTCTTCTTTTTCATTATCCTCCCCCTTTGGCAACCTCTTTGCCAAAACAGCACCTGCACCAACTGCTGCTCCTGCTACTGCTCCGACAACAGCTGTAGTCACAGGATCTGCACCTTTACCACGTTCAGTTGGTTTAGTTGACGGATAAGTATCAGGAGGTGTTGGATTGTGTATCTGAACTTTTTCATCAATAGATTTTTTGAAAAGAATGGAAGGCTCAGTACATCCAATACATGGATGACCAACAGAAACAGGCCAAACACCTGCATCATTAAATCTGAGGACAGAACAGTTTGCAAATGTAGCAGGCCCCTTACACCCTAGTTTATACAGGCAGTAACCTTTTTTGTGACCTTCATCACCATATTTTTCAGCAAATCTACCAGCATCAAAATGCGGTCTTCTCTCACAGTGTTCATGAATTTTTCTACCATAAGCAAACAAAGGCCTGTTTAATTTATCAAGCTTAGGGAACTTATTAAATGTCATATAATACAATATTACCGATAAAAAGTTATAAGGATTAGGTGGACAACCAGGCACATTAATAACTGGTTTATCTTTCACGATATCCCAGACACCAACTGCACCTGTGGGATTGGGCTCAACAGCTTGAATACCGCCATATGATGCACAGGTACCTATAGAGATAATTGCAGCTGCCTTTTCTGCCATTTCTTTTAATGATTCTATAGCTGTTTTTCCTCCCACCTTGCAGTAAACACCATCTTCTTTAGTAGGAATTGCCCCCTCAACAACCAAAATATAATTATCTTTATTTTCTGTAACAGTACTGTGCAAAGATTCCTCTGCTTGAACACCTGAGCCTGCCATCAAAGTTTCATGGTAATCTAACGACAACAGGTCAAGAATCAGCTCTGACAAGCCAGGATGGCTAGAACGAAGAAGCGACTCTGAACAACCAGTGCACTCTTGAAAGTGCAACCAAACTACTGATGGTTTTTCTGCCTTTTCAGCTGCTTCTGCAACCTTTGTATGCATTCCATAAGGCAGTCCCATTAAAGCTGATGTTTTGATGCATGTTTTAATAAAATCACGCCTACTGATGCTAAATCTTTTCATATCACCTCCATTAATGTTTATAAAGGCATATTGGAAAAATCAATTAACAACAAAATTTATAGAGAGCAATAGTTTTTATAAAAAAATATAATAATTATTATTATTCATATCTATAATACAGTGTTCTATCTTACATTATACTTCAATCTATATATTACTGCTATTCTTTTACCAATAATCCTTTTTTTAGCTAATAATTAATTTTCAAATAAATGGTTTTAATAACAACGTTTCGCCATAAAAACAGCAAAAAAGTAACAAAACTTCCTTCCGCTTTCTCACGCACGACAACTAAAACTTCCAACAACCCTCTATTTTCAACATGTATAGTTAATTAAAAATCCAAATAACACATATTTATAAAATTTATATCACACTCAAATAGCTATAGATTTATTCAATACTAATCATTAAAAATGATTATCGATATTAATCTCGTCTAATAAAACATCTTTATTTTATTTCCTTATCATACCAAAAAGTTAAGATAGCTAGCAGCCTATTTTTTAGATTTACTTAAAACCAATAATATAATATTTCGTAACCATTTATTTGCCTATTGAAGTATAGAGTGACTTCAGGAGAGTTATTTAGATGATCTTGAAAACATCACAACGTGCTATCATTTAAAATCATTCTAAGACAAAGAAGGTATTACCAGTTTTTTTTAACTAAAAACCTAAAAGCCTGAAGATCTATTTGATATAGAAAGCTTATTTGTGCAAGTTGTCAAGCTCAATAGACAAACACCCACCCTATCTTTTTTTAAAGCTATATTAAATAAATTTGTTAAATATAGCTAAAAAATATTTATTATATTTTCTGTTAAATTCTTACTATATTTTGACAAAAGCAGATATTTTTGGATATTTAATGATTATAAGAATTTGAATTTTTATTACTATCAATAATTATACAAATATTTAAATAATTTTATATAACTGTTAATAATGGTAATTTTTATATTTGAACCCTTCCCACTCCCGCCATTAATTTATATTTTTTTCAAAGCATCTCTTGCAGCAAAAACATAAATATTATCAGAAGGTTTTGCAGCAAGCTCAGGATGAGTAGAATATTGATGGAGCAAAATCTCATCTATTGTTGCACTTTTTTGTATAGCAAAAGAGATAAAATCAATATTTGCAGCAACACAATGCCCTTTTCTTAAAACAGTTCCACCAATTAGTTTTCCTGTGCTTCTTTCAAATACAAGCTTAGTTTTAATCTTACTAACACCATCCATCATGGGATACATATCCATTACCTCAGATTCCCCCACTACAACATCAATCCCTTCATTTTTCACAGCCTTTTCTATTAAACCAGCTGATCCAAAACTGTATTCAAATACTGTAGAAACATTAGCATTTATCACTCCTGGGAATTTTACATTTTTACCAGCAATATTAGCTCCAACAACTCTCCCCATAAAAACAGCATTCGTACCAAATTCCCCACGGATAGTTCTTTTTGTGATAAAGGATTTTTTCTCAGCACAATCACCAGCAGCAAAGATATTTTCTATATTGGTTCTTAAATATTCATCTGTTTTTATCCCAAGTTTTGAAACCTTAATCTTTGATTTCTCAGCTAATTCCACATTTGGAACAACTCCCACAGAAATTACTACAAAATCAGTATCTATCTTCTCACCACTTTCTAAAACAACTTTTTTAACAGATTCATCACCTTCAAAAGCAATTACTTTATCACCTGTTACAACATTTATCCCTTTTTCTTTCAGATGATTTTCAACCTCAATTGCAAAATCATCATCTAAAGTGGCAAGCAAAATATGTTCTAACATCTCAACAATTGTTACATCTAATCCTAATTTTTTTAAAACAACTGCAACCTCTACACCAATATATCCACCACCAACTATAACACACTTTTTATATCTTTTAGCAAACTCTCTTAATCTCTCCATGTCTTGCTTTGATCTTACAGTTGTAATATTTCCAAGGTTAACCCCTTCTATTAGTGGAATAATAGGTTTTGAACCAGTGGCCAGAAGTAAATAATCATAATCGTATCTATCACCATTTTCTGTTAAAACAAAATTCTCTTTTGTATTAATTTTCGTTGCTTTATCAATTACCAGCTTTGCACCAAAATCTGTAACAAGTGAATTTGGGATACAAAATTTATCTACTGGTTTTTTATCAATAATCCCATAAGGAACTGCACATCTGTTTACATTTATCTCTTCATCTTTAATGAGAGTAATATCAAACTCTTCTTTTGCAGCATGTAATGTATGAACTGTGACTCTACCAGCTGGCCCACCCCCTATTATAACAACCTTTTTCATCAAATCCTCCTTCATCCTAAGAACTTTAATCATTTTACAATTCTTTACATATTAATATATATAAATTTTTAAATATGTTTAGTTTTATTTATAGTACAACAAGCTAAATTACTTAATGACTGATTCTAATAAATATACTTTGTACTTTTGAAAATTTATTAACTAAGGAATATTTCTAATAAAAAGGTAATATAAAAAAGGTTATAACATAAAAAAGTTAAATCAAACAATAAGCTTAATCCAAATTGGAAAATTTATACTTGTTAATTTTTTATCATAATATTTAAATTATAAAGTTTATAAAAAAGGGTAGTACACCCATAATGAGCATACTACCCATAATGAAGTATTACTTAATATATTCCATTCTTTTACTACCAACAGCAATTGGATCACCTTCGTATCCAAGTTCCTCCCAATTAATCCTTTCATTAGTGCCATGACAATCATTGCACTTCAAAGCATCCTTTTTAGGAGCAACCATATGTGATATAGCTATCCACTCTTGAGTTCTTACAAAATCAAAATTACCACTAAATTTTATACCAGCAGCTTTAGCACCATCTTTTAAACCTTTTATCCAATCAAAGTGAGATCAGAAACCACCAACAGTTTTAGGTGTTAAAAGATATTTATATTTTGTATCATAAGGCTGCCAACCTCTGTGTACTTTGAAAGGATAAATTTTAGAGTTAGGGTCATTGATACTTCCAACAGGACTAGTTATTTTAACAATATTCGCTGGATCAATAGTTTGACCTATTAAATAGCGCTTAACTTTACCATTATACCAAGCATAAGTAGGTATTACATTTTTATCCCAGAAAAATTCTCCCTTTATTTTTTTATAGGTTTCATGTCCATACTGTTCTTCTATTTCATCAAAATCTTTACCAGCCTTAGACCAATCCCAGTACATTTTTGTTGCCATTTCTCTAGCAAAGGCAGGTATGTGGCATGTTTGACAAGCAACTGACTTTGTGTGTTGATTAAGTATTTTATTTTCTGCATGTGGATTATCATGGCAGTCTGAACAGCTTACACGCCCTTCATAAGTAGCCAACATTGTAGAAGCACCAGCAATTTTATGATTTTCAGTTTTATGACATTCTTGGCAAGTAAAGTTGAGTTTACCCATATGCACATCTAATTCAGGTGAAGGGTTAGCCATTGTTGAGTCTAAATCACCATGTTTAACTGCATCTCCACCACCTCCATAAAAATGACAAGTCCCACAGTTATCTCTATCTGGTTTTCCAACATTTTGCGCTGCTTTCTTTAGATCCACAATCCCCGCACTGATTGCAGCAGGGTTAAGCTCGCCAGCTTTTCCTGTTTTTTTGGCTTTAAAATAACTTTTTTCTTTTGTGTGACATACTAAACAGTCAATATTTTCTGGATTATTGAAATCAAAGCTAGCATCTTTCCAACCATAGCCTATGTGACATTTTGTACAACCTTTATAATTATCAGCTAACACTGCAATACAAAAGTTATTAATCAAATTAGCTTTCCCAAGCTCTTCGTTAGGAGCATCTACTAAAAGTTTTGGCTCCCCTTTCCATTTCCAATGTGAAGTAGATAGTATTTCTTTTGCTTGTTCCTCGTGACACTCTAAACATTTCTTAGTTACATCTTTGCCAGTTTTGAATTCGCCATCAATAAACTCAGAATGGTCTACAGATGCTACAGCCATTCCTAAAAAAATGAAAAACGATAAAAAGGTAAATAATACACTAAGCTTTTTCATATTGACCTCCTACAAGATATTATAGTACTTATTTTTATGTTACATGTTACTCCAAATTAAATATTAAATTAGTAGCAACCAAAGTAGCAGCTACTGCGCCACTCGTTGCTCCAAGGAATTTTCTTCTCGTGATTTTTGATTTCAATAAAGACATTTTTTACCTCCCTGCATAGGATTTAATTTATTGAATATATCTATATCCTAATATTGTCAATAAAAAATGTATACAATATACAACTTTTTTAAAAAAATGTTTAAATCAATTCCACTTATTTAACTTTTTGTTATTTATTCAACATCTCTTTGCGTTTGAGCCAAAAATCAAAACTTCGTCCAGGAACGAATATATCTAAACCAATTGAGACTTTATCCAATGGATTAGTAACAATATGAACTTCATTACCTTCAATATAAGCAGTATCCAACTTGTTTAGCAATACATCTCCATCTTTTTCAGTCCAAATAGAAAGCTGCCCTTCTAAGACAATTAAAATCTGAGAATTTGGATGACTATGCTTAGGTGAAGAGTGCTTTGGAGGTTTTACAAAATATTCGATTGAAATATCTTCCTCTTCACAAAATGAAAGTCTCTCCCAACCTTTCTCAGGTTGATATCTTTTTGCTGAATCAAATCTAACAACCTTCATAATCTTCCCCCACTAAATAGGCGCGGGCGGGATTGAACCGCCGACTCCTGCGACGTCAACGCAGTGCTCTCCCACTGAGCTACGCGCCTATATAAACAATTATATTAAAAATTAATTTTTAATTCAAGCCAAAATCACTCAGCAGTTTATCTACATCTTCCTGACTTACTTCAATTTTTTCACCTTTGATTTGTTTTACTTTCATATAACCTAATATGGCACCGAACTTTGCGCCAATCTCTTCAACATAATTAATAATTTTTCTAATTTTTTGCTCAGTAATATCTTGAAATTCCAATGAATTAAGCATCTCAAAACCCATGCTATCAAGATTTGATATTCTCTCTTCAACCTGACCTAAAATTTCCATTGCACTATTTTCATCATTCATATTAATTACATTTTCAAGATTGCTGACTAAATTTTCCATATCTTTATATATTTCTATCATTTTTTCAGTATTGTTCATAAGGTTTAAAGCCGCATTTTCCGCTTTTTCTGTAACATCATCTAATGACTCTTTAACAGTAGGAATTTTTTTAGATGAATCATCAATTGTTGGCTCTAACTCATCAATTTTACCTTTTGTTTCTAATAAAAGTTTTAAAAGCTCACCTATCTCCCCTTTAATATCAAAATCTAAATCAGTTACTTCACCATTTATAATCTTATCTGCAATACTTTTAATCTCTTCTAGAGAATCTCTTTTAATAACTAATAGCGTATCACTTAATTCTTCCTCTTTTTGTTCTAAAGTTATATCTACTTCAACTGAATTTTCATTTGTATCATTTTCAACTATTTTTTTTTTACTTTTTTTCTTTTTAATTAGCTCTTCTGTTTCTTTTTCTCTTTTTTCCAATTCCGCAGCAATCAAAGCATCTAAATCCTCTTGTGTAACCTGATCAGCGCTTTCATTATAAATTTTTTCACTTTGTTCTAGAGCATCATTAAGGACTTCTTCTACAGGAGTATCTACACCTTTTTTCTTCTTTTTTATAAGCTCCTCTGTCTCTTTTTCTCTCTTTTCTAACTCAGCAGCAATTAAAGCATCGATGTCGTAATTGTCTTCATTAACTTCATTAGTTAACTCATTATTTGTCTCAATCTCTTTTACAATATCTTCCTGTTTTTCTTCACTTTTATTAGAATTAGATATAGTTGAGCTTGCAGTGGTTGAAACTTCATTTTCGTCCACAACAGCACTATCTGCACTATCAGTTTTAGAAAATTTCTTTTTTAATTCACTCTCTTCCTTACTATCACCAAAAATAACTCTATCTATATCTAACAAAATAATTAATCTTTCGTTATATTTACATATTCCTAAAATATACTCTTGACCTATTGTACCAACCAATGGTGGTGTAGGTTCTACTATACTTTTAGTTATTCTCATTACTTCCGTAACTTCATCAACTACAAACCCAATACTTTCCTTTTCAAAATTTACAACTATAATCCTAGTATTTTTATCAAAATCACTTTTATCCAAATTAAACCTTAATCTTAAATCCACAACTGGTATAACTTTACCCCTCAAGTTCATTACACCCAAAACAAAAGGGTCAACCCTAGGAACAGAAGTAATTTCTACCATTCGAATAATTTCTTGAACTTTTAAAATATCTATTGCATATTCTTCATCGCCCAATTTAAAACCTACTAACTGTATAACTTCTTCCTCAACCAAATCTATATCAAAATCATTTTTTTCAACCATATTATTACCTTGCATATTGCACCTCACATATTTGAAATTACTTTATCTGATATTTCATCAAATCTTTCCTTTATAAATCTATTATCGGAATAATAATAAAAAGGTTCAAGTCTTTTTAACGATTCTTGTATTTCTGTATCAAAAGGGATAAAACCTAATTTCTCTATTTGAATATTTAAATATTTTCTTGCTACAGTTTCAAAACCGAAAAATACATTTAATTCTTTTTTAAACTTTAACATATTTAAAACAAGTCCAACCCTATAGGAACTTATAAGCTCTTTTACTTTATCAACATAATTACTATCATAACCCTTAATATCTTCTAAAATATCTTCTACCCTTTTATAATTCTTGCTTCTACTCTTTAATCTAACAGCTACTTTTTCCAATAAAGGATTATTTTTAATAAGTTTTTCAATTACACGATAGAGAGATATTTTTAAAAAACCATACGAATTTTCAATTGATGTTGGTTCACTGTTCAATATAATCACTTTTTTGTCAGCAAAATTGAAAAAATCTAACATATTATAACTTGTACCAGCACCTAAATCCATTACTACATAATTATAATTTAATCTTTTTAATGTATTAATTATTTTTAATTTTTCATAATTTGTAATATGTGCCATTCCTAAAATATCACTAGCACCACCTATAAAATCAACTTTTGCTGGAGTTTTTATAATTATTTCTTTTATATCTAATTTGTTTTTCAAAAATTCATATATACCAACATTAGCAACCTTTAGCCCAACAAAATTATGCAAATTAGCACCACCAAGATCACCATCGACCAATAATGTATTAAACCCCTTGTTATTTAAACTTATAGCGAGATTAGCAGAAAAAAAACTTTTACCAACCCCTCCTTTACCACTTGCAACAGCAATTATTTTAGTCACCTACCAGCCTCTAAACTTTTTCAATAACAAATATGATACAATATATACAATAATGGATGAAATAATACCCACAACATGTGTCCCCACAAAAAATGGTATTAATATCTCCTTAATATTAGTAAAAAGTGCTTGCCATGTCAAATTACTCCAATTTATCGAAATAGTAACTTCTAAATCGGTTATCCAGAGACCGACTTTATAGCAAAATGCATAAATAAATATTAAAGTTAAAGGATTAGTAATATAAGCACCTAAAATTAACGGATAAATAGGAAAATTAAAAACATAAGCAACAGCTATTGCCAAAACAGTATGAAAACCTATATACGGTGAAAAACCAATAAAAATACCTAATGCAAAAGAAAATGCAACTACATTTGCACTTCTATTAATTTCAAAAAGTTTTTTTATCTTAAGTTGTAACTTATTTATATACCCCTCTTACTCTATTATTGCATGTTTTATAACATCCTCAAACTTTTCAACAAAAACCAGTTCAAATGACTTTCTTATATCTTTATCTATTTCCACTAAATCTTTTTCATTCTTTTTAGGTAGTAGTACCTTTTTTATATTATGTCTTTTTGCTGCTAATAGCTTCTCTTTGAGACCACCAATTGGTAAGACTTTCCCTGTAATTGTAATTTCTCCCGTCATAGCCACATCTTTTCTTACAGGAACATTTTTAAAAACCGAATATATTGCAGTAGCAATTGTAATCCCAGCTGATGGGCCATCTTTTGGAATAGCACCGGCTGGAACATGCACATGTATATCATGTTGATCAAATAGATTTTCATCAATGCCATAATTTGAAGCAATTGATCTTATATGGGATAAAGCTGCCCTAGCAGATTCTTTCATCACATCCCCAAGCTGACCTGTTAAAATAAGGTTACCTTTCCCTTTGTATTTTGTACACTCTACAAAAAGTATCTCACCCCCAAAAGGTGTCCAAGCAAGCCCAGTAACAATACCAATCTCATTATTTTTCAACTCATCTTCATCTAGAAATTTTACTGGACCAAGATATTTCACAACCACTTTTTCATTTATTAGAAAATTTGTTTTCTTATTTTCTGCATAAAGCCTTGCCGCTTTTCTACATATTTTTCCAATTAACCTTTCAAGGTTTCTAAGCCCTGATTCACGAGTATAACCTGTAATAATCTTCTCAATTGCTTTCTTTGTAAACTTTATCTGTTTTATATCTAGCCCATTTTCTGTTACCTGTCTTGGGATTAGATATTTTTCTGCAATTTTAATCTTATCCTCTTCTGTATAACCAGGTAGATAAATAATTTCCATTCTATCTTTTAAAGCAGGAGGGATAGGATCCAAATAATTGGCCGTAGTTATAAACAACACTTTTGATAAATCAAAGGGAACACCTAAATAATGATCCACAAAACTATTATTCTGCTCTGGGTCAAGTACCTCTAAAAGAGCAGAAGCTGGATCACCCCTAAAATCCATCCCTATCTTATCAATTTCATCAAGCATAAAAACTGGATTGTTTGTCCCACACACTTTAATACCTTGAATTATTTTACCTGGCATAGCGCCTATATATGTCCTTCTATGCCCCCTTATTTCTGCCTCATCTCTCATCCCTCCCAGTGAAATCCTATAAAATTTTCTTCCCATAGCTCTTGCAATAGATTTTCCAAGTGATGTTTTACCTACACCTGGCGGACCTACAAAACATAAAATCGGGCTTTTCATATTTGGATTTAACTTCCTAACAGCTAAAAACTCTAAAATCCTCTCTTTTACCTCTTTTAATCCGTAGTGAT
Source organism: Deferribacter thermophilus (assembly GCF_049472675.1). Lineage (NCBI taxonomy): Bacteria > Pseudomonadati > Deferribacterota > Deferribacteres > Deferribacterales > Deferribacteraceae > Deferribacter > Deferribacter thermophilus. Next base: position 187,443 of record NZ_JAPNXM010000002.1, on the reverse strand, counting down.
CTTCATCGAGGATTTTTTTAGCATGAGTTAAATCAAGATTATCTTTACTACTTTTACTCCAAGGAAGCTCAACTAACCATTCTAGATAAGTTCTTATTACTGTTGCCTCTGCAGAATCAGGATGCATTTTAGATAATCTATCAAGTTGCTTTTTAGCTTCTTCTCTAACATCTTTAGGCATTTTTGCCTTTTTGATTTTCTTCTCAAACTCTTCAATCTCTTTTTGAAAGTCATCTTCCTCGCCAAGTTCTTTCTTTATAGCTTTAAGCTGCTCTTTTAAGAAATACTCCCTTTGACTTTTGTCAATCTCCCCCTTTGCCTCATTTAAAATTTTTTGCTGAACCTCTAAAATTGCTATTTCCCTATTCAAAAAATCTGATACTTTTTTAAGTCTCTCCACAGGATTGACAATCTCTAAAACTTCCTGTGCTTCTTCGATTTTCAATCCAATATTTGCCACTACAATATCAGCAAGTTTTCCTGGGTCATCCAGAGTATCTATTATTGCAAGTAAATCAGGCAACATCGGTTTTCCAAGATTTACTGCTTTACTAATTTGCTCTTTTACATACCTAATTAGAGCTTCGACATTTAAATCCTTTTCAACCTGAATTTCATCAATAGATTTAACCTTAACTTTATAAAAAGGTTCATTTTGAACATATTCTTCTATCTCGCCCCTTTTTAAACCCTGAACTAAAATTTTTACCCTGCCATCAGGAAGCTTGAGCATTCGCAAAATCATTGCAATACAACCAACTTTATAGATATCATCTGGAGTTGGAGCTTCTATCATTGCATCTTTTTGTGCTGCTAAAAAGATCAATCTATTAGAATTTAGAGATTCATCAATTGCAGCAATACTTGAATCTCTACCTACAAATAAAGGTAACACCATGTATGGGAAAATAACTATATCTCTAACTGGTAATAAAGGTAACTGTTCTGGAATTTTTATATCCTGCTCTAAATGCTCCATTATTCCTCCTTATAACTTCTTATCAATAGTAATTTCTAACACTCCATCTTTTAAAACAGCTGTAATATTATCTTCATTTATATTTTCAGGTAATTGAACAACTCTTCTAAATGGGAAAAAATCTCTTTCCATACGCAAAAAATTGACTTTTTCCCCTATCCTAATATCGGACTTATACCCCTCTATAATAAGGTTTTTGTTATATAAAAAAACCTTAAAATCTTCAAGCTTTACACCAGGTAAATCAACATAAATTTTTATTTTGTCATTGGTTATTGCAATATCCATCAAAGGGTAATTACTTTCAAATACACCTTTTTTGCTTAGAATTTTCTCCAAAACTTCTAACAGATCAGATAACTCTCTGTTTATTATACCATGAATTATTCTAATTTCTGGGATATTTGACATAGTTTCCTCATAAAAACTTATTTTTAATTATTTGAACAAGATAATCTCTAAGATCATCACGCTCTAAAGCAAAATTTATTATAGCATCTAAGTAACCGTTCACATTACCACAGTCATACCTCTCACCCTTAAAAAGATAACCAAACACTTTACTGGATATTGCTTCTTTCTTAATGGCGTCTGTAAGCTGGATTTCTCCCAGAGCACCAGGTGTAATTTCACCAATATTTTTCATTACATTTGAATCTAATACATATCTTCCAATTATTGCATAAGTTGACGGTGGATTCTCTTTAGGCTTTTCCACCATATCGTCTAATAGAAATAATCTTTCTTCTATTTTCTCTTTTACAGAAACAATCCCATACTTTGAGACATCTTCCATTTGCACTTCCTGTAAAGCTACTACACTCTTTTCAACTTTATTATAACATTCAATAAGTTGACCAATGACAGGTTCTTTGCTTAACATAACATCATCTGGTAATATAACAGCAAAGGGCTCATCACCTATAATATTTTTTGCACAATAAACAGCATCCCCCAAACCTCTCTGCTCTTTCTGTCTTATTGAAACAATTTCACAGCAATTAGCAAGCTCCAAAATTTTTTCTAGCTCTTTCTCCTTGCCACCCTTTTTTAATATTTCTTCAAGCTCAAAATTCTTATCAAAATGGTCTTCAATAGATTTCTTGTGTTTAGATGTAATCAAAACAATTGTTTCTATACCAGAACTAACGGCCTCTTCTACTGCATATTGAATAACAGGTTTATCTATCAGAGTAATCATCTCTTTTGGAATAGCCTTAGTTGCAGGAAGCATCCTCGTCCCAAAACCAGCAGCAGGTATAATAGCTTTCCTAACTTTTTTCATTATAACCCCCTTAAATTATTGAATCAAAATTCCAGCATACCCTACCACCTGAGAATAATCACCATTTACATAACCACTATGAGTATGCTCAATTAATTTAGCTTCTTTAGCACCAAATAGTTTTGCCAATTCTATCCCCACTATTGCAGGATATACACCACACATGCTTATATCTTTACTAAATACAACATCATAAAGCCCCTTTGAATCCAAAGCTAAAATATTTTCTATAGCCATCATATCCTTTTTATTTGTAGTCTCAGCATCTTCATAATGATTGAAATCAGAACTCACCACTATAGTAAACTCTTCATCTCTAACATTTTGATATATCTTTTCTGCCAGCTCTATGCACTGATTATATCTCATTGGCATCATTGTAATTGCAGAAAAAGTTATATCACCACTAAAATAATGTAAAATAGGCAAGATAACTTCTAAAGAATGCTCTCTAACATGTGCTACAATATCCTCTTTTATATCTTCAACAAGCTTTAATTTACTATTTAATACATTATCTACTTTCAAAATTCCAAAAGGGGTTTCCCACTCACCATCTGGGAATAGTGCAACCTTTTCTCCAAATCCAGTGTGATTTGGACCAAGCATCAAAACTTTCTTTTTTAAATTAATAGAAGATATAGTTTTTACTGCAGTCTTTCCTGAATAAATATATCCTGCATGAGGAACAATGGCTAAGATTGCATCACTTTTCTGTTTTTCTTTGTTTTGTTCAAAAAAATTTACTAGTTCTTCTCTATTATCAGGATAAAAATAACCTTTTACTACCGCTTTTCTAAACATAAAAACCTCTCCATTTTCTCAAACCACTCCTCACTGAGTTTTGCAGAAATGTTCAACAAACTATAGTCATTTACTAATATTAAATTATTATTGTCTATCTTATATTTCAATACCCAGGGATTATTATTTTTCACTATCTTTCCTAACTTACTTATTTTAATTTCATATTTATTAGCATGTTTATATAAATTTTTAATGCTGAATTCATCGTTCGAAGTAATAAAAATAAGATAATCATCTCTTTTAAAAAATTCAATGTGATTATCCAATATATAAAATCCGTTATCAAAAAATATATCTGTTATCTCACCTTCTACTTTGTATATTGAAAAAAGATCCCCTTTTATTCTATATTTTTCAGAAAAATTATAATGAACAAAAGGGGCTATAATATTAGTATTAACTTTTTCTTTAATAATATCTTCTAAATCTCTTTTCTCAGTATCATTTATTGGATTATATTCTTTAAAGTTTTTTGTTTTTTTCAAAGCTTTTATAAAGGGAAGATTATTATCTTTTGAATTAAACACTTTAGTAAATAATCCTTTTTTCAATTTAAATATTGATTTATCATTATACTGACTATCAATAGTAGGCCTAACAACATTAACATTTGATTCATCAATAATATAAATTCTTTCAATAAATTTTGGAAAAAACAAATCATCTGAAGTGAACAATACTTTATTACCTTTTCTCATCAATATCTTACCAAGTTTATGAAGATTTGGGGATGGATTGTGAATAATAAATTCAGTAAATTTTAAGCTCATTGTAGAATGAATCTCTCTCAACAGGTATAAGATTAGCTGATTTTATCATAAAAACTAACTCATCAATTGTTAACCCTTCTTTACTTTTTGCACCAGCAGAATGTGTTATCCTTTCTTTCACAATTGTACCATCTAAATCATCAGCCCCAAATTTTAATGCTACCTGTGCTGTTTTCTCACCCAACATAACCCAATACGCTTTAATATGTGGCACATTTTCCAAAATAATTCTTGATAATGCTATAACCTTAAGATCTTCAACTCCAGTAGAAGGCTTTAAATTTTTTAAAAAAGTATTTTCAGGATGAAAAGATAATGGGATAAATGCTACAAACCCTTTTGTTTTTTCCTGCAATTCTCTTATTTTTTCTAAATGTCTTATTTTATCATCTAAGCTCTCAATATGGCCATAAAGCATAGTAGCATTTGTCATCACTCCTTCTTTATGTGCAACTTCCATAATCTCTAACCATCTATCCCCACTTATTTTTTCTGGACAGATAACTTTTCTTACCTTTGGTTCAAAAATTTCAGCCCCACCTCCAGGCATCATATCTAAACCAGCTTTTTTCAACCTTTTTAACACTTCACTAACTGATAACCCAGATATTTTAGTAAAATAATCTATTTCCACAGCACTAAAAGCTTTAATAGCCTTATTAGGAAAGTGATATTTTATACTCTTAACCATATCTACATAAAATTCAAACTTTTTATGAGGATGAAGCCCGCCAACTATATGAATTTCATTTGCCTCACTCCCTTTTTCAGCAATATAATTAACAACCTCATCTATGCTCATCGCATAACTTGAGTCATCCCCTTCATCTTTCGCAAAAGCACAAAATTTACACTTACTAACACAAATATTTGTGTAATTAAGGTGTATATTTTTAATAAAAAAAACTTTTTTACCCCATTTTTCTTCTTTTATCTTGTTTGCTTTTTTACCTAACTCTATTAGATCATCCAAGTGTAAATCTACCATTTATACCCCTTTTTCTTTAACGCTGATTTAAAAGCTTTCACAATTTCTGGATCAAACTGAGTGCCGCTACACCTATCTAATTCTTCTATTGCCCATGTTAATGTTCTTCTTTTTCTATAACTTCTATCTGTTGTCATAGCATCAAAAGAATCTGCTACCTGTAAGATTTTTGCACCCAATGGAATTTCTTTATCAGTTATGCCATAAGGGTAACCGCTGCCATCCATCTTTTCATGATGATACAATACATAATCAGGAACATCCCCTAAAAATTCTATAGGCTCAAGAATATCTTTACCATAAACAGGATGTTTTTTCATCTCATTAAATTCTTCGTCAGTCAATTTATCTGGTTTAACAATAATATGTGTAGGTACACCTATTTTACCAATATCATGCAATAACCCTGCATAAGTCATAACCTCTTTGAACTTTTCAGATAAACACATCTCCTCAACAATCATTAAAGAATAATTTTTAACATTTTCTGAATGCCCTCTGGTATAATGATCCTTTGCATCAACAGCTATAGCTAAAGAGTTAATCGTTTCATAATAACCTTTAGCCAAGTCTTCGTAAGTATACGAATTTCTTAAAGCTATAGAAAATTGATTTACAAATATGGAATATAATCTTTTATCCACATCTGAAAAAATGGTTGTACCCTTTTTTACTATAACAAAAATCCCCCATATAAAATTTTCAAAAAACATTGGAATAACTAAAACATTATAATCTTTATCATCAATTGATATTTTGTTGGTAATAAACTCTTTTTGATAAAAAAGTTCGGAAGCAGTTTTAAAATTATAAGTAGAATCAATATTTTCTATTAATTTTTTATCTAATTTTTTAAAAACCTTTAACGCTTTTGTAAATATATGAATAAAATAACCTTCTACATTTTCATCGAGAAATAAAGATTTTTCCATAGCAGTCATAATATCTTCGTGGTTTAAAGTTTTATTAAAATATAAACCTAAATCATATATTTTAACAAGATGATTAAGCTCCACAACTTGTTGTTTTAGGTTTTTTGTTTCATAAGCCTTTTGTAACTTATTAACTAAATCTTCTACCTTAAATGGTTTAGTAACATAATCAAAAGCTCCTTCTTTTAAAGCTGCAATAGCATTATCTATGCTAGGGAAACCTGTCATAACAATAACTGGGATATCAGGAAATTTATATTTTATTTTCTTTAATAAAGTAATTCCATCCATTTCAGGCATTTTTATATCTGTAATAACAAAATCAAAATACATATTTTCCAACATTTCTAAAGCCTTATATCCATTATCTACATCCACAACATCATAGTTTTCCGTTAAAAGTATAATTTTTAAACTATCTCTAACATAATCCTCATCATCAACTATTAAAATTCTAATCTTATCTTGAGACATATAAAACTCCTAAAACTTCCCAATATACACAGGTATATTTAAAAAAAGATTATATGTAAAGTTTATCAATTTGTCTAATATCCATGGGAAAAATATTATCAAAGCAACAACAACAGCTAATATCTTAGGGATAAAAGTCAATGTCATCTCTTGTATTTGAGTAACTGCCTGAAAAATACTAATTAATAAACCCACTAACAAACCAAAAATAAGCATTGGTGCAGCAATTAATATAGTCAATTCCAATGTCTTAGTAGTAATTTCTATCACAAAATCAGCTGTCATATAACACCCCTAATAAAAGCTCTTAACAATCGAACCTACAATCAAACCCCAACCATCAACTAAAACAAATAGTAAAATTTTAAAAGGTAAAGATATCATCACTGGTGGTAACATCATCATACCCATCGATAACAATACACTTGCTACTACAAAATCAATAATTAAAAATGGTAGAAATAACAAAAAACCTATTTCAAAAGCTGTCTGTAATTCACTAGTTATAAATGCTGGAATTAAAACCATATCAGGTATATCATCAGCTGTTCTTGGTCTTTTTACTTTTGCAATCTCAATAAAAGTTAATAACTCTTTTTTGCGAGTATTCTTCAACAAAAATTTTCTAAGAGGCTTTTTAGCTTCTAATAGTGCTTGAGTAAAACCTAATTTTCCATCTAAATAAGGTTGAATAGCATTTTTATACATATCACTAAAAACCGGAGACATAATATAAAAAGTTAAGAATAAAGCCAAGCCTATCAAAACTTGGTTTGGTGGAGACTGCTGTGTCCCCAATGCACTTCTCAAAAAAGAAAAAACAATAATTATCCTTGTAAAAGAAGTAACCATTAATAAAATAGCAGGAGCAATGGTCAAAATAGTAATCAGCAAAATAATCTGTAAAGTAATTGCAACATCATTTGGACTATTTGCTGTATCAAAACCAAATCTAACAGCGGGCAAAGGGATAGTATCAGCAGAAAAAACTAATTTAACTTTAAATAAAAACAGCCAAAATAAAATTAAATTTATCTTTTTCTTAATGACTCCACCTTCTCCTTAACAATTGTTTTAGTAACTTCTACCTCATCTTTAGTAAGATTTTTCCCAAAAAACTTCAAATAACTAGAAAAATCCTTTTTCTTAGCAAAACCGGTTCTTAATCTCACCATTTCATTTTCATCAACTATTTTATCTATTAAATTTACACCATTATTTGTATAACTTAAAACATAAAGATAATTTTCAAAATCAACAAAAAACAGTGTAACCCCTGGATAAATATCGAGCCTACCCAACACAGAACCAACTCCAGGAATACTATCATTAATTTTTCTTCTATATATTTTAGCAATTATTTTATATAATATTAATATTAGAACGATAATGAAAGCTAAAGAAATTATAATACGCAAATATGGAGAAGTAACCCCTCCTTTTAATTGATTAACATTTTTTACAAAATTTACCTTACCAATCAAAAAACCATTTTGAAAATTAACATTTGTATCTAATATATTTTCAACAAACTCTATCTCTAAATAACCTTCCCCTTTATCGTTATAAACTTTTATGGATGAAACAGGTATGCCTAAAAATTCCTTGTTAATCACTTCATTAATTTCGTGGTCTAATTTAAAAATAATTTTATTTTCTTCTACAACTTTACTAATCAACTTTACATCTTTATTTACTTTGAATTGGAAATTCAAACTATTATCATCGATCTGATAATCAAAAGCAAATAATCTACTCGAAATTAAAATGACAAAAACAATATTTAGTATTTTATTCATAAAGCCCATTTCGCTTTTTCTCAATAATATTATCTAAAGTATAAATATCAGAAACACGCACTGCAAACTTTTCATCAATAACCATTACTTCACCCTTTGCAATAGGCCTGTTTTCAACTAAAATATCTACCGATTCACCAGAGGTCTTGTTCAGTTTCACTATAGATCCTGTATGCCAATTTAACATTTCTTGTATTGTAACCTTTTCTCTTCCAAGCTCAACAACCACTTTTAAAATTATTTCACCGAATTCTTCTTTAACTTTTTTAATTTTTTCTTCCATTTATCACCTATTGAGCAACAAATTCAGTAAAATATATATTTTTCACTGTACCACTAGTTAGAATCAGATTTATTCTTCTAATTAATTCTTGCTTCAATGCCAGCTTACCTTGAGCAGTACTCACCTCAGCGTACGTTTTTGAAGAAAGAACAGTTAAAATTACATCTCTTATCTGAGGTTTTCTTTTATCCATCTCTTCTTGAACCTTTTCACCATCAAGTTCTAACTGCATAGTCACTTTTAAATACCTAGTGCCCCCTGGATCAGCTAAATTAACTATAAATGTATCTAAAGAATATAGCGGACCTATTGTAGGTTCAGCCTTAACCTCTTTCTTTTTTGAAGCCTCTTCAGCAGCTTGATTGTCTGCTTTAGGCTTTAAAACAAAGAAATAAGCTGCCCCACCACCTACTACCAATAACACTACTAAAATTATAATGATAAGTAGAAGTTTCGACTTTTTCTTCTTTTTCCCACCTTCTTCTTCCTGTTGTTCTTTTTTTTCTTCATCAGCCATTAAAAACCTCCACCTTCATTTTCCTCAAAGATATTTTTATGTGATTCTGCAAGTTCTGGACTTACAAAGTTTATCTCAACTCGTCTATTTTTAGCCCTATTTTCAGGTGTAATATTTGGAACAAGTGGGTGATATTGGGCATATCCAGCAGCACTCAATTTTTCAGGTTTTACACCTCTACTAACTAAAAATTTTACAACAGATACAGCCCTTGCAGTAGATAACTCCCAGTTTGATGGATACCTAGGAGTACTGATAGGAATATCATCGGTATGACCTTCAACCAAAATATTGTATGGCGTATCTCTCATAACTGCAGCCAATTTTTCTAAAATAGGTATAGCAGAAGGTAAAATTTCAGCACTACCAGGGGCAAACAAAACAGAATCCATAATTCTTACAGAAATCCCTTTATCAGTCTTAACAACAGAAATCTGGCTGCTTAAGTTCGCTTGCTCAATATAATTTTGTAATCCAGAAAGCATCTGCTCCTGACTTTTTTTAACTTTATCTACAAAATCTATTTTAGTCAATATTTCTTCTTTTCCCATCTCAGATTTTCTTCCAGCCTCTAACACACCTAATGCGCCCTGTAAAGAACCAAGTGCTTCTTTAATTTTCCTTTGATCAAGAGATGCCATAGACAATAACAACACAAAAAAGGTTAATAGTAAAGTGGTCATATCTGAAAATGTAACCATCCACTGAGGTGCCCCCGCTTTACACTCTTCACATTTTTTTTCAGCCATTTTTCACCTAATCAAATTGTGATTTACGCATTTTTGGTGGTAGATAGGCATTCAACCTCTGCTCTACTATTCTTGGGTTATCCCCTGCCTGTATTGCCATGATTCCTGCAATCATTATTTCTCTTAAAAGAATCTCTTCAGCTGATCTAGTTTTCAATTTGCCAGCAAGAGGCGCAGCAAAAAGGTTTGCAATAATTGCACCGTAAAAAGTAGTCAAAAGCGCAACAGCCATAGCCGGTCCAATAGAACTAGGATCATTCATTGTTTGCAACATCGCCACCAAACCAATTAATGTACCAATCATCCCCATAGCAGGTGCAAAACTTGCAATACTTTCTAATATACCTACACCCTCTTTATGTCTTTCTTCCATATAAGATAATTCGGTCTCTAAAATAGATTTAATAACTTCAGGTTCTGTACCATCTACAGCAAGTCTTATCCCTTTTTTCAAAAATTCATCACTTATTTCCCCTTCCGCTGACTCAAGAGCAAGTATACCATCCCTTCTTGCTCTAACAGCAAAGTTTACAAGCTGCTCTATAAGTTTTGAAGGATCTTCAGATTTAAATAGAAATGTTTTCATAACTATTGCTATAATATTAAAAACTTTATTCATTGGATAGTTCATGAAAATAATACCAAATGTACCACCAATAACTATCAAAACAGACGGGATATCAATATATACACCAACACCTGGCCCCAACAAAAGGGATACAAACACCAAAGCATAAGCAATAACAATACCAAGCAGTGTAGCAATATCCATACTTATCCGCTCCTAACTCATTATAGTTTAAAAAACTGTAAGTTTCAAAGTAAAATTTATATTATCTCTTCAAATTCATCAACTCCTGCAATAACTCATCACTTGTAGTAATAACCCTTGAGTTTGCCTGAAAACCTCTTTGAGTTGTTATCATATTTACAAATTCTCTAGCTAAATCAACATTTGAATTTTCTAACGCACTTGCAGCAATTGAACCTCTTCCTCCAGTAGCTGCTTGACCTATAGCAGCTTGTCCTGAGTTAGGAGTTTCAGCAAAAAGTGTATCACCCACTTTTAACAAACCCTCATGATTTGTAAAAATTGCAATACCAACTTGAGCTATCTTTTTAATCTCTCCGTTTGTATAAGCACCAATTATTTCTCCAGTATCATTAACAGATATTCTTTCTAATGATCCCATTGGATAACCATTTTGATCAGTCTCAGTTATAGTGGAATCTGATGCAGATAATGTCATACCATCATAACTACCAGGTGTTCCCAAATTAACTGTAACACCACTCATAATCGAAGCTCCATTAGCAGGTGATAGAGTAAATGATAAATTTGATAACACATTGTTAGTAAAAATATCGTAAACACCCTGGAATGAACCATCTTGATTAAACCTCACAATAACAGTATTTCCTGTAGTACCATCTACTGAAATAGAATCGTTACTATCAGCCGGTTCAATAGTCAACTTCCACTCATTATTTGCCTCATCATATAACTCAAAATTATAATTTACCACATGAGGGTTCCCTTGAGCATCATAAATTGTCTGGCTTGTTACAAGTTGCCCACCTGAAGCATTTTGCAATGTTTGGTATTTCATATAGTCCGTAAAGGTTGCATATGTACTTGGACCAGTTGCTGTAAAAGTTATATAGTCAATACTATTAGGGATACCTTTTTCACCTGTTACTTTTATTTTACCGTTTTCTATCTGTATGCTATCTGTAGGTAATGCCATATATGCTTCTAAAGCATCTAATAAATCTCCAAGTGTATTACTTGCAACACTAATATTGTTTACCCCATTACCATTTGGAGTATTACCTCCAATTTGAGCATCAAACTGTATTGTAGTATTATTATCTAATCCTAGAGGAACACCAGAATTTGTATATAGATTATTTAAACTATCAGTCTCAGAAGCCAATCTTAAAAAAATATTACTTTCAGTGTAATTACCAACAGAGATTGTATCAGATGTAACCATATTGCTTTCAAAAACAGTTCCACTATAAGCCTTATCAATACTAAAACCTGTTATATTATTGTTACCTGAAGTATTATTATAAGTAAATTTGCCAGTTGATGTGTTATTGTAATCCACAACAAAACCATTAGAAACATTATCGTTTATTGCACTTTGAATCTGAACAGCTAAGTCTCCCAAGTTATTAAAATCATTACCTGCAGTTAAGACTTTTTCGTAAAACATTTCATTACTTGTCTTCGGAACGGTAGTGGCAGTGGTAGAATTATATGTACCAACTAAAGGTTGTAAAAGAGCAGCCAAATTAGGATTACCTGAAAAAGAATTTATTACAACATTACTATTGCCACTATAAGTAATTTCAATCTTTCCCATATTAATATTTACAGTAAAAGGCCCAATAGTCCCATCTCCAGTAGCTGCATAATTTAAAATAAATTGTAAATCATCAGAAAATTCTTGTAAGGTTGTAAAACTTCTACTGGTATTGGTCTCAGGGGCAGTTGAATTATAGGTTAATGAATAACTATTACCATCCACTATTAAGTTTAATGTTGGATTGCTATCTAATCCAAGGTTAACATCATTATCATTATAAACTGCAGCCATATCAGTAATATCTGTAGCATGAGCTTTTATTCTTACAGGCTCACCTTCTACTAAATCTAACTTTAAACCATTTGAACTGTACAGATCAAATATATTATCATTGTTTGCAGCTGTTGTCATTAAAGGCTGAAATTCTAATATTGTTGCTTCTGCTCTTGTGTCCAAATTTCCCACTAATGAAACCTCAGTTGTGGCCTTTGCTGGTACGCTTGTATAAGCTGATGATAGCTGAATGTCAGAAACTTCTGTATTAGTTAAAATCTCGCCAGTATCTGTATCTGCCATCCAACCCTGAACTATAAATCCATCAGGAGTTACTAAATATCCATCTTTATCAAAAGTAAAATTTCCCGCTCTTGTATAATAGTTTTCATTTTCATTTTCACTTCTTACTACAAAAAAACCATTCCCTTGTATCGCCATATCTGTAGTAACTCCTGTATTTTGCAATGTCCCTTGTGTAAAAATGGTATCAACAGAGGCAGTCGATGTACCTGTTCCTATCTGTTTAGGATTTATACCACCAAGATTTCCTGCAGGCGCCTTACCACCACTAATCGTTTGAAATAGTAAATCTTGAAATACAATACGAGATGTTTTATATCCAACAGTATTTACATTAGCTATATTATTACCAATAACATCCATACTTTTTTGATGCTCATTTAAACCAGTAATCCCAGCATATAGTGACCTTAGCATCTATGCACCTCCAAAATTTTAATTATATACAGAAATTATTTCATCAGGTTTTACTTTGGTAAAACCCAAATCAAAAACCGTAGAATTACCCTCTTTCAATACACCTATCACTCTACCTGAAGAAGACAATCTAACTGGTAGCTCATTACCATCTTTATCTTTTGCAACAACTTTGTAAGAATAATTCCCCGGATTTAGTTTTATCCCATTATCATCTGTCAAATCCCAGCTAAAAGTATTTGAACCATTTACTCCTTCAACGCTTACTGTTTTAACTTTTGCTCCTTTTTCGTTATAAATTTCTATGTTAGTAGTAGCTGGAGTACCAGAAATATCAAATCTTAATACAGCACCATTTTCATCTGCACTAAAATCGTTTCCATAAAAATTTATATTTTTATCAATAAAACTTACTGCAGAAAATAGATTTAAATTGCTACTTTCTTCATTATCAATCAATTTATCAAACTTTTCAGATATGTTAATTAACTGCTCTAATGAAGAAAATTGAGTAGTTTGAGCAATAAACTCACTGTTATCAAGAGGGTTTAAAGGGTCTTGATTTTTTAGTTGAGTAACTAAAAGATTTAAGAAATCGTCTTTATCCAACTCTTTTTTCGGCTTTCTATTATTTATATTACTTATAGAAGTAACTGTATTTATATTACTACTTTGCTGTATCATATCTAACCTCCAAATTATGCATAAATTGCACTATCATTTTCTTTAGAATTTTCTGTCTCTTCTATTTTAAAAGATTCTCTTCCATTAGGATTACCAGAACTTCCATTGTTTCCCCTATCAAACCTACCCTGATTATTATCATCATGTAAATAACCAAGTTCTACATCTGCCAAAATTATCCCTTTAGTTTCCAAATGTTGTTTAATTGAATCAATATTTGTCATCAAAAGGTGTTTTGCTTCATGATTATCGACCAGTAGTTTAGCTGTAATTTTTCCTGCTATTTCACTTAGCTCTATTTTTAGATTTCCAAGATGTGCAGGATGTAATTTGACCACCATTTTTTGGCCATCTTTTATATTTACTAGTTTTATAAAATCTACAAATTTTAACACATCTGATGGTTTTTCTACTTTAATAATATGAAAATCTGCTTTTACCATGTTTTGTTTATCACTGTGTAAATCTGCTGATTGTATAAGATCTAATTGAATACTTCTGATTACAGGCCTGTTCTCTTCTTTTGACTTTAATATGTCATGAAAAAATTTTTCTAATTTTTCAATTTTATTAAAATCTATTTTATCACTGATAAAGAATTTGTTTTCAAAATCTTTTAATCTAGTTGGTGCTTCATTTTTATTTTTTATATTTTGTAGACTTTCAGTATTTTTTAATGAGCTATCTATGTTTGCCAAATTTTTATTCTTAAAATCACTAAATTGCTCCTTTTTCATTTCTTCTATCAATGCAAATAGTTTCTTAATATCATTTTCAGAAAACCCTTTTAGAGAAAGTATCTCATCTATTTTTTGAAGTGCATCTTTATAATTTTTAATAGTTTTAAGCTCATCAAATATTTTTTCATCGATATTTATATTTAATATATTTAAAATGGATTTGAGCATTTCTATATCTACATTTAAATTATCAATATCATCATTAATATTTTCACTTTTATCACTTAATTCTGTTTCTTTTTTGTTAGCTATTTTATTATTATTTTCTTCATTTATTTTAGCAGTTAAAATTTTCTTAAAATCTCCATTATTCTGTTTGGCTACCTTTTTTGTTGATTTTTCTATACTTTTATCAATAGGTAAAATTTGCTTCATTTTTAAAACCATCTTTTCCATTTTACACCTCCGACTACTTTTTAGAAAAATATATGCCAGAATTTTTTGAAGATTCAAAAATAACGCTGTAATGTAATTGTTTGATATTCTTGTTACTTTGGATTAATAGAGATAGGAATAAATTTCCTTTGCTGCTTGATAAGAAGGGTTTTCTACATTAAACATTTTTCCTATTTGAGATAAACGACTTTTATATGTTTCGTATTTAGAAAAAATGATTGATGTATATTTGATTATGTTTTCAGGTGTTAATTCATCTTGAATCAATTCGGGGACAACTTCCTCACCTGCAACAATATTTGGCAAACCAATAAATTTAGTTTTAATAACTATTCTTCCTATAATTTCTGTTAATTTACTGACTTTATACATTAAAATTAGAGGTGTCCCTATAATAGCACTTTCTAATGTTGCTGTTCCTGAGCACACCCATAATAAATCAGTGTATTTCATAATGTCATAATTATAATCATCTATTACTTTTATTTTTTCACTCAACTTATAATTTTTGAAAATATCTTGATCCAAATTCTTTGCTTTAGCCAGTAGATACTGGTAATTATTTCCTAACATTTCTACTGTTTCATTAATAATAGGGATCAAAGCATCTATTTCTTTTTTTCTACTTCCAGGTAAAATACCAATAATCTTTTTATCACCTTCTAAATCGATTTTTTTCTTAAATTCATCCTTACTATTAAAATTAAATTTAATATTATTTATAATTGGATTTCCAACAAATTTAGAATTTACACCGTTAGTTTTATACAACTCTTCTTCAAAGGGTAAAATACACAAAACTAAATCAACATATTTTTGTATCTTTTTTATCCTACTAAAATGCCATGCCCATATTTGAGGAGCAATATAATAGATAACTTTATATCCATTCTCTTTTGCAAATTTTGCAAATTTTAAATTAAAGCCTGGATAATCAACCAATATCACTGCATCAGGATTTACTTCAAGCAATTTACTTTTTAATGTTTTAAACATATTAAAAATAAAAGGTGCTTTTTTAATAATACCATCTAAACCAATTATCGACATATCATTGATATGAAAAAACTGAACCTGACCTAAATCTTTTAAACGATTACCACCTGTGCCATAAAAAGAAAAATCCGCCATCTTTTTCAGATGGCGGATCATATTGCTTGCGTGTATATCGCCTGACTCTTCACCAGCTATTAAAAATAGCTTCATTACTCCACAATCTTAGGAGTTATAAATACTAAAAGTTCCCTTTTTGTAACAGTATTATTTTTCGCCCTAAATAATGCACCTAATATAGGTATTTTGCTTAAGAAAGGAACACCTTGATTAACTTCTGATTTTTCATCTTCATAAATACCGCCAATAACAGTTGTTTCACCATTTGCCAATAATACTTGAGTTTTAGCCTTTTTCTCTTCGGTTGTTGCTGTATTAGCAGTTACAGCACCAAGTGAACTTTTTTCTACTTCAATATCCAAATATATCATATTATTACTTGTAATATGTGGTTTAATTTTTAATTTTATACCGACATCTACTTCTTCTGTTTCTGTATTATCACCTGTAGGAACAATTATTGCAGTACCACCACTTTTTATCTCTGCTTCCTGATTATCAAGTGTAGTTATTCTTGGACTAGAAATTGTTCTTACTTTGTTTTGACTTTCAAGAGCTGATAATGCTACATCTAAATTAAAACTTCTTGATAGATTACCAAGAGATAACGCTATAGCACCAGCTGGAGCGCCTACAGGCAAATTAACTACATAACCAGCTCCACCAATACCAGTACTTCCAGTATTACCATTAACTGTTATTGTATTAGGGAAATTCACTGAAGTAGAATTAACATTGTAATTTCCACCCCATTGAATACCTAAATTTACATTGTTAGTATCAAACACTTCTACTATTCTTGCCTCTATAGTAACCTGAGGTGTCCTTTTATCTAACTCTTCTAATAGCCTTCTTGCTTGCTCAATAGCAGACTTGATATCTGTAATTACAAAGCTATTTGATTTTTTATTAATTTCTAATTTTCCCCTTGGGCTTAAAACTGACTTTATAACGCTCTGAAACTCTGATGCATCAGCATATTTTACAAATAGTGTTTCTGTAATTAAAGGTTCTACACTTTTAATTGCTTCTTTTTCCTTTAATTTTTTTATTTCCTCTTGTTTTAGTTGTGAATACCTGTTTTTAGTAATTATCCAAACAAGATCATCATCCTCTATCTTAACCAAGCCATTTTCTTTTAATATTATATCAAGAGCTTTTGAAAATGGGATATCTTTTACAAACAAGGTAGCTTTCCCATTTACATCATTACTAAAAACAAGATTCTTATTTCTTCCAAAATAAATCAGCTTTATAGCTTCTCTAACATCCATATCTTTTATATTTAGAGTAATTAAATCCTCTTTTTTAACCTTTTTATCTTCTTCTTTTGTTTCTAATAGCTCTAAACCTTTAGAAAACTTCACAGATGCTTTACTAAACTTTTCAAAACTACCACTTATTAAAATCCCTTCTGGTGCATTTTCCACATTGGCATAAACTTCAAATCCATTTGGGATAATTAAAATAGCAGTTTTCCCTTCATAATTTATAACTTTTAAGTTTTTAAATGGTGAAGTTTCTGGAAAATTAATTATATTTTTAACCCTTTTTAATACTGTAACATCTTCATTAAAGATAATCATTAAATTACCATTTATAATTTTCTTTGTATAATTAACTCTTCCAGTAGTTTTCACAATTACACTTTGAAATGATTTAACAGAAATGGTATCAATAGCAATTAAAAACTTTCTCTCCTTAGGAAGCTTTGAATAATCATTAGTTATAACCAATTGAGTCCCATCTTGTGCTGCAAAAACAGTAGTAGGAGTTATTAATTTAAATAATACTCTTACCTTTTGAGGTGGATAGTATTCCCCCACTTTTACATATCTAATAATCCCTTTATTAAATCTATAAATTTTCTTTGATAAACCGCTTTTAACATCAAATAGATCTACATATAAATATCCATATTCTAAATAACCATAGTCATATCTCACAATACCATTTAATTTTAAACTAAAAAGGATGTTGTTATCACTTGATTCATTAGTAATGTTTAGCAGCTTGTTACCTATCACAATATCTTCTACATTAGGCAAATCATAATTTATTGATTTCCCTATTTCTTGCTCTTCAACTTTTATAGGTGTAAAAGTGATTTCTAATGAATTACCCTTAGTATCATATTGATAATGCACATCTTTCGCCAAAGTTAATTCAAGACTTGCTCCAAGATTATCTTTATAAACCAATACATTGCTAATAATATCATCTGAATATTTAAAATTTAATAGCTTTGAATTTACATTAGCTCCAGGTGTTATAACTGTTAATTTAAAAGGGTTTTTAGAATAAAAAACTTTTGGCTTTACAGCATAATTATAATTTATAGCTACTTTATATTTGTCAGCAAGCTTTTCGATTTTTATATCCGTTAACTCATTATTTTTAACTTCAATTATCTTCCCTGCACAAGAAGCTAAAAACACCAACATTAAAATAATTAAAATATGTTTCATATATAATTTCATTATTTACCCTCCTTCTGGGTTAAATATATCTCTTTTAAATCTGTCTTAACATTACCAAAGATATCTTTAATAGTTTCTCTTACAACAACCATGTCATCAGTTATAGTGATAATTTTCCCTTTTGAAGAACCAATCTCGTCCCCAACTTTTACATAATATGTATTTCCGTTAGCATCAATAACCCCTATATTTCCAAAAGTACTTTTAAGAATACCAACCAACTTTAGCTGATCTAAAGTTAATGACAGCAAAGGGTTACCTTCTATCACACCTTCTTGATTAGATTTATACAAATCAACTACAGATTCAAAAGGGTTTTTATTAACTTCATAATTTAAAGGAACATATTTATTAACAAAAAGACTTTTTAACCTTTCCTCCTGCTTTGCAAGCGTAGCAGTATCAATCTCTATTTCAATATTTCTTTTTCTTGTAATGGCCTTTTTTTTAGGATTAAATTGAGGAATCGTTGTATCACAACCAATAGACATCATTAAAATAATAATTACCAATATACCTACATACTTTTTCATTTTCTTGCTCCAGAGGTTGCAACATTAAACATGTAAGAATTCATATTTATCCTAGAACGCAAAATCAAATTACCTTCCTTATCTTTTGTAGGATTTAGATTTATATCATTGATATTTATAATTTTATCCATGAAATTCAACCTATAAATAAAATTTACCAGACTCAAATAATCCCCTTCAACATTCACACTGAAAACGACAGCAGAATGAAAATCATCAATCTTTCTAACACCTCTTGGTTGAAATAGAGTAACTCTCAAACCATTGTTTTCGGCCAATGAGACAATCTCATCATATAATACATTATAACTTTTTTCATTCGGTAAAATTTTAAGGACAGTCTCAAATTGCTTTTCTACTATTTGTAATTCTTGTTTAAATTTATTGTAACTTAGTTTAACTGGCCTAAGTTTAGCAACCGAAAGCGCAAGGGTATCATATCTTTTTTGTAATTTATTAATTTCCTCTACTTGAGGTTTGTAGGAAAAAAAGTAATAAATAACAACAATAACGATTAAAACTAAAACCTCTATAACTATCCTAAACTTTAATGGTATTTTACTTAAAAACCCCATTTTAACCACCTAATTTTACTTTTGCTGTTATACTAAAATTGTTTATGTCAATCCCTTCCACTTGATTCTTTCTTACAATTTTCAAATCAATATCTTTGAAAAATTCAGATTTGTACATATTTATAATAAACTCATTTACAGAACTGCTTCTTAAAGATGAAACCTCCATATTAACATTCCCATTCTTATAATCAAACTTATTAATCCAAACATCTTGAGGTAAGGATTGTTCTAACTTTGTCAAAATTAAATAATAATCTTTTTGCCCCTGCTTTAAGTTAATCACTAAATTAATCTTTCTCTGGAGCTCTTCTTTTTTGCTTTTTAACTCTTTTACTTCCCTATCAATCTTCTTTAAACTAGCTAGTTCCTTTTCTAATTTAGAAATTTCTCTCTTAATCAATAACTTCTGTTCGTTTAACCTACTATTAATATTAAAAATACCCAAAACTATAACAACTATCAAAGCAACAAACAAAAGTAGTTCAAAATAAATACCTTTTAACTTAAACTTTTTCTTCTTGGCAACTAAATTAACCCTTATCATTTTTCATCCACTCTTCTTATTGACAAACCACAAGCCACATTAAATTGATATATATTATTTGACAAAATTTCCTGATCAACCTGTTTTGAAATATCAAAATTAGCAAACGGATTAAACATGGATGTTTCGACTTCCGTAATTTTCTCTATTATCTCTTTTACCTTGTACAAATTAGCTCCACCACCACAAATGTATATTTTATCAACTACTTGC
Organism: Deferribacter thermophilus; assembly: GCF_049472675.1. Taxonomy (NCBI): domain Bacteria; kingdom Pseudomonadati; phylum Deferribacterota; class Deferribacteres; order Deferribacterales; family Deferribacteraceae; genus Deferribacter; species Deferribacter thermophilus. Next base: position 167,271 of record NZ_JAPNXM010000002.1, on the reverse strand, counting down.
TGAGTTGTAGTGTAAAAATAGTTCATACTGTTTTTTATCTCATTTGCCAATTTTTCATTAAACTGCTCAACATTTGATTGAAGCTCTTCATCAAATTCCAAGCTCTCTTTATCCATCAGTTTTATTCTAGCATCTTCATATATTAACCCATGCTTTTTCTGTATCTCTTCTATACACTCCTTTACACCAAAATCAATAGTCCTTGAAAATTCATATAAACCGTTTTTTACATAAACTAGTAATGTTGTTGTATGTCCTATATTTGCAATTAAATTAACTCCACCTTCTCTACCATAATTCATTTCAAAACAATTAATTAGTGAAAATATTTCTAAATCAACCAAAGACAACTTTAACTTAGCTGACTCAACTACTGAAGCATAATCAGAAATAAGATCTTTTCTAGCGACAGCTAATATAACTTCTGCCTGACCTATATCCTCATTATATTCTAATATCTCATAATCTATATTTACATCTTCCATCTTCATCTGGATATATTGTTCTGCATCCCATCTAAAAGTTTCATCAAAATTTTTTATATCAGGGACATTAACCTGTAATCTTTTCGCTATAACATCATTACCTTTCAAAGCTACCCCTACATACTTATGGCTAAATTTCCCTTTTTTAAAAGCTGATACCACAGTGTTAATAACCTCACCATAGTCAACAATAGAACCTTCTGATATAGAATCTTCAGGAAGTTCTTCAATAACAGCTTTCGCAACCTCAAAACCACCTTTTTTACTTCTAAGCTCTAAAATTTTTACAGAATTACTACCTATATCAATACCAATAACATTTCTCTTTTTAAACATATTTAATCCCCATATATCTTTTCAAAAAAACAGCTTTTATTCCCAGTATGACAAGCGACACCAATTTGATTAACTTTAAACAACAAACAATCACCATCACAATCAACATATATCTCTTTAACTTTTTGGATATTACCTGAGCTTTCCCCTTTCATCCAGATTCTATTTTTACTGCGAGAAAAATAGTGACAGTTCCCAGTTTCTATTGTTAGCCTTAATGCCTCCTGATTAACATAAGCTTGCATTAAAACCTCTGAAGTATTTGCATCCTGAATAATAACTGGAATCAAATTATTCATCTTACCCCAATCTAATTTATTTAATATATCATTCATAGTTAAATTTTAACACATTTTTAAATATTGGCAACAGTTAAATTAAAAATTATTTAATTTTTTTTAAAGCTTTCAATATGTTATCCTTTTCATCACGGGTTAACTTCAACCCCCTTTGTTGCATAGCATAAACAATATGCTCCCAACTCTTTGTCCCTCTATAATTATAAATAATTGATGTAGAATGACATTTGCCACATTTTATCTCTATTAAGTCATCCTTTTTATTTGTACAACTAACAAATGCGAGGCAAAAGCTCACCAGAAGGGATATCAATAACCCTTTCTCCACCAATTGAGGTTTTAAGTAAAACTTTTTTCTCATTGACTACCTCACCAACAATAGATGCATTTTTACCATTATCTTTCTCTTTAATAATTTTTAATGCTTCATCAGCATATTTAGCATCAACGATTATAACTGCAACACCTTCATTAGCCATCTGCAAAGGGTCCATCCCCACCATTTCACAAAAATATTTAACATCTTCTTTTATCGGTATTTTGTTTTCATCAAGATAAAAACCAAAATCTATTTTCGATGTAATTTCATTTAACACAGCTGCAACCCCACCTCTAGTGGCATCTCTACAAAAAGAAATCCTTTTATAATCCAAATCTTTTATAACCTCATAAAGATTACAGCAATCTGAAATTATACCTCCATCAAAACCTAATTCTCCTCTAGCTAATAAAACAGCCACAGAGTGTCTTGCAATATCAGAGGTAAAAATAATCTTGTCACCTACTTTTATTCTTGTATAATCATTTAAATCATCCCTTAACTCTCCTAATCCTGTTGTATTAATAATGGGAGCATTCACCCCATCTATCACTTTTGTATCCCCTGTAACAACTTTAACACCTAATTCATCAATAGCACATTTAGCAGAATCAAGTATCTTTTCCATTTTCTCCCATTTGTAACCATCAGGTAAAACAACAGAAAATGTTATATATTTAGGTACACCTCCACTTACAGTTATATCATTACAAGTACCGTAAATTGCTAATTTACCAATATCACTACCAGGAAAAAATTCAGGATATATAGTAAAAGAATCTGTACTTACAACCAATTTATTATTAGAATTGATAATGCTTGCATCTCTTAGTGAATTTAATATGTTATTACCAAATCTTTTTAAAATTTCTTCATTTATAAATTTATTAGTACCTAATCCTCCACTACCAATTGCTTTTGTAATTATTTTCATAAGGCAACCCTTTCATATTTATAAAATGCAGCACATGTACCTTCACTAGAAACCATACAAGGCCCCACAGGATTTTCAGGAGTGCAATATTTAGCAAACATACCACACTCATAAGGTTTTTTTAATCCTAAAAGTATCTCCCCACATTTACACCCAGAAATTGATTTATTGTGATTAATTTTTAAGCCGTATTTATTAATCGCATCATAGCGCTCATAACCCCTTTTTAATTTTAATCCACTACCCATGACTAAACCAATACCTCTCCAAAATGCATCTGTTGGCTCGAAAACTTCTTCTAACAATTCTAAAGCCTTATGATTCCCGTCAGATTTAACAACTCGCTTATATGTATTTTTTACATAATATACTCCACTATTAACCTGCTCAATTAAACTGTAAATTCCTAACAATATGTCCACTGGTTCAAAACCTGCAATAGCACAAGCAAAATTATTGTCAACAAGAGGCTTATAAAGCAGTTCTCCTGTAATAACGGATACATGACCAGGACATATAAAACCATCTAATTTAACAATCTCTTGTTTTATAATAAAATCTAATATATTAGGCATAGTCTTATTCATCACAAAAATAAAAACATTATTTATGCTATGCTTTTCAAGCATTTTAACTAACGCAGCAGTGGGTGGAGTAGTTGTTTCAAAACCTATACTTAAAAACACAATCTCCCTATTAGGATTATCTTTAGCAATTTTCAGAGTATCCAGTGGTGAAAAAACCACTCTGATATCATACCCCATGCTCTTAAGTTTTAATAACGATTCACCATTTGAGCCTGGAACCTTCAAAAGATCTCCGTAGGTTACTACAATAGGTTTGTAATTTATTATCATTTCAAAAATGGCGTCAATTTCCCCTTGTGAAGTTACACAAAGAGGGCAACCTGGTCCAGAAATAAGTTCGATATTTTCAGGTAACAGTGTTCTCACACCAAACTTTGAAATTGACATGGTGTGCGTACCACAAATTTCCATAAATCTATATGTACTACTTTTATTATTTATTTTTTTTATTTGCCTTAATAAAAGATCTACTTTATCTTTATCTCTATATTCAGAAATCATTCTCATCCGCAAACTCCAAAATTGTTTTTAATGTTTCTTCTGCTTCCTTGGGATCCATTTTTGCAATTGCAAATCCAACATGTACCATCACATAATCACCTACCTCAATCTCTTCAGCTAACATCATTGTTGAAACTTCTCTTTTTGTACCAGCAATATCTACAACTGCAGAAAAATCCTTAATCTCTAATACCTTACCAGGAAGCCCTAAACACATCTATTCCTCCTCTAAATTATATTTTTTATAAACTCCATAAATCAGCCCTAAAACAAAGCCTGCAATATGAGCCCACCACGCAATACCACCACTTAAACCTATTAAACTTTGTGATGTTCCATTTATGAACTGAATTATAAACCAAAAAACTAAAAATACAACTGCTGGAATATCAACTATAGTAATAAAAATAATTATAAATATTAATGTCTTGATCTTTGAATGAGGAAAAAGTATCAGATAAGATCCCATAACACCAGCAACAGCTCCACTTGCACCAATCATCGGTATATTAGACTTAGGAAACATGATCACTTGAATAAATGCAGCAAAAATACCACAACCTAGATAAAATAATAAGTATCTAAAATGGCCATAATAATCTTCCACATTATCTCCAAAAACAAATAAAAAATACATGTTTGACAATAAATGAAAGAATCCACCATGTATAAAAATTGATGTAAAAAAAGGGGTTATTTTCTCACTAATAGAAACAATGTTATGGGGCATAAAAATCTTTAATGGTATCACACCATATTCAAGATAAAATTTGTAAATTTCTCTCCCAAGACTTTTTTCATACAAATATACAATAACAGTAGTTATTATTATTAAATAATTGACAAAAGGGAATCTTTTAGATGGTATAGAATCTTTTAAAGGAAACATTACTTATTTATAAAAAAAGGGGGATACCACCCCCACAAAAATATTTATTTATGGCAAGTGCTACAACTTGTACCTTTCTTTACTTTATACTCTTTATGACATGGAAAACATATCTCTTTGTGAAAGGTATTACTAGTACCTTTCAAAACTTTGATTTCCACTTTTAAAGAACCTTCATCTGGCTTACTATGGCACTCTTCACATTTAAACATTTCAAAATGTTTTTTATGAGGAAATATTACAGGCTTTTTAGTAGTATCAATTCCATGATTTTCTGCAATATTAATAGTATCGGGGGCTATTTCTACAAGCTCTACAGGGTTTTCTGCTTTTAAAGTATGTGACTCTCCTTGATCAGCTTCATTTTCCTCTTTTTCTCCCTCATGTTCAGCTTTTCTCTCTGACTTCATGCTCAATTTTGCTTCCTCTTTAGATTCAGGTTCAACATAGTTCTCAATTTTCTCTATTAATTCATTTGCTTTATCAAAAATTAAATCGAAATACTCTGGATTATGAAAACCTTTAGAACCATCCATTTCCATTGTTCTAACTAAGAACTGTAATTTATTAAATAATTTTCTTTTACCTTCAGGCATTTCAAGTCTTTCTTCAAACAACTTATCTCTTACTTTTTGAACTTTTTCTAATTTAGCCAAAAATTCTTTTTGAGTATCGATTAACATTTCACCATAGCTTGAGTCATGACATGAAGCACATGTATCAGTATTTGGTCTAACAAAAGGATCTTCGTGGCAATCGGTACAGCTTAAATCATCCATATACCAAGGAGTTTCTTCAATTTCTTTAACAAAAACACCCTGCTGAATTTTATCTTGCAAGGTATGACATTTTGCACAATCCATATTGTCAGGCACTTTTACATTTTTCTTTTCTTGCTTGACTTTAAAATGACAAGTAAAACATGTTTCCATCTTTGGTAAGTTATGAAACTCTCCGCCATGAGCAACACCCAAATGACAGTCAACACAATTTAAACCAGCCTCTATATGTTTTTTATGGTTGGGAACAACTCCAACCCTTGTATCCTCAGTTAATATATCAGGTCTTCCAAAAGATTCTCTAAATTTTGGGTTAATAACTGTATCTATCATTCTAAATTTAACACCAACGGACATCAAACGTTCTCTTCTTAATTTCTTATTAACAGAGTCAGTGTGACAGAACATACAAGTTTCATTTGGCACAAGTTCTGCAGCTTTTTCTTTATTTGTTGCACCTTCTGTTAAAATTTCTAATTTGTGTTCATCTGATAAAAATATTTCACCATAAAGATCCTTTAAGCCACCAATTTTAGCTTTCATATATCCAATAAAACCAGGCTCACCATGGCAGTCAATACACTCTACCTTTGCAGTTGAGTGAATATTTTTTGACCAAGTATAATATTCACCTAAAGGTCCCACTTTTTCTTCAGGGTGGCATTTTCCACAAAACTCTGACTCACTCGTATAATGCAACACCTCTATATTAACAAAAATAAAACCCACAATAATCACAGTAAATAAAATAACAAATACGACTGGATCTCTTCTTATAAACTCCTTAAGCTTGCCCCACATAAAATCCTCCAAAAAGCAGGGAGGTAAAACCTCCCACTTATTTTATTAAACAACAAATAATAATATCAATGAAATTACTAATGCGTAAATAGCAAGAGACTCAATCATTGCTAAACCGACAATCATTGTAGTCATTATTTTCCCTGATGCACTAGGGTTTCTAGAAATACCTTCAACAGCACTAGCTATAGCTCTTCCCTGTCCAAGACCTGTACCAAAAGCTGCAATACTGATACACAAACCAGCCGTAAGGTAAATTACCCACTTATGACTACCACCTGCTGCTCCTTCAGCAGCAAAAGCACTCATTGCAGTAAGTGCCATCAAAGCTACAGTGTTAAAAAGTACCTTAAATGCTTTCATATCAAACTTCCTCCTTCTATTTATTTTTTAGTGTGCTTCTTCAAGAGCACCACTAATATATATCATCGATAGCATCATAAATACATAAGCTTGTAAAGCACTTGTAAATAAACCTATAAAAAACATTGGCAAAGGAACTAAATATGGAGCTAAAAAGAATAAAATTGCTATAACCAAATCTTCACCAAAAATATTACCAAAAAGCCTCATAGATAATGATAAAGGTCTAGATAAGTGACCAATGAGTTCAATAATTATCATTAGTGGCGCAAGAGCAAGCATAGGTCCCATGAAGTGTTTAATATAACCAACACCATGTTTTTTGAACCCTATATAATTATAAGTAAAAAAAACTATAATTGCTGGAGCAACAGTTGTATTTAGATTTGAGGTTGGAGCAACAAAACCAGGGATTAAACCGAGAATATTTGAAAAAAATACATAAATCCCAATCGCAAATATCAGTGGAACATAAGGTCTCCCTTCTTCGCCCATAATATCAATTGCCATTTTATAAATACCTGTAACTAACAGCTCAAAGAAATTTTGCCCTTTTGTGGGGACTTCGGATTTCATTTTACTTGCTATAGAACCAAACAATAACGTGATTAAAACTACTACACAAGTCATTAAAACATGGATATATTTGGCTTGAATTTCATGAGGTAAAAAAGAAAAAATATTAAGTGGATGCTCCATCCGTATTCCTCCTCTGAAAAATAATAATTGTCAAAGGGATTGTTATTGGTAAAACAGAAATCCCAACTAACAATCCCCATACATTTATATCATAATACTTAAACCACACACCAAATATAACAATAAGTAAAATAAGCCTAAAAAAGTAGCCTATTCCACTCGCCAAACTCGTTTTTAAAAAAATCTTTTTTACTTTCCTCCTAATCATTACAAAGTTTAGCAAAGTTATAAAAAAACCAAAAACAAGGTTGCTTACAAAAACATCATCAAAAGCAATCCTGCATACTGTATACAAAAATATAAAAAAAATCAACGAAATTATAATAATTTTATTCGTCATTATTATATAAACCTGTCCTTTTTATAAAATACAAAATATTCTTAAAACCAGCAACTATACCCAATATCATAAAAACTATTGTAAGATATGGTTTGGTATTAAATACCTTATCAAGATATAACCCCATAGCTGTGCCAATTAGTATAGCAGCAACTACAGAAATACCAATAGAACTAGCATTCAAAAAACTACGCATTTTTTTATTCAACTTCATTAACCCCTCTTATTCAACCCTTTACTCTTATAAATATCCAATGCTATAACTACTCCTGAACCTGGTTCATCAAAATGTAAAATCTTATCCAACCCTTCAATAAATTCATCTAATTTTTCATCTTCCACAGTTGTCATCACAGTTTTATTAGACGCTTTACTTCCTATCATAAGCTCTTTAAATGCTGCAAATATTGGTATGTCATAAACCAATATTTTACCCATTCCTACAGAATCAAGAACTGTTCCCCCACTAATACCCACCTCAACCATATACTCCAATACTTCTTCTAATAATTCTGTTTTATTGATAACAATAAAAACTAATTTCATTCATCAACCAAACATCTCTTTCAATACTTCATAATGGATCTGTATTGTTTTTTCGATGTCTTCATCACTATGAGCAGAAGATACGAACATTGCTTCAAATTGGCTTGGCGCTAAATTTACGCCTTTGTTTAGCATCTTATGGAAAAATTCGGCATAAAGCTTTGTATCAGATTTTACCGCATCAGCAAAGGATTCTACAGCTCCTTCTTTAAAAAACATACAAGCCATCGATTCTATATGATTGAATGCAAAATTCAGATTTAATTTTTTACAATTTTCTTTAAAACCTTCCCATAACTTCAATGATTTTGTTTTTAAATTCTCATAAAAATTATCTTCACCTAAAATTTTTAATGTCTCAATTCCAGCTGCCATTGCCAATGGATTTCCACTTAATGTTCCTGCCTGATAAACTGGTCCAACTGGTGATATAATTTCCATTATCTCTTTCTTTCCACCATAAGCACCAACAGGTAACCCTCCACCGATAATCTTACCCAAAGTAGTAATATCTGGATTAATACCGAAATACTCTTGAGCACCACCTTTACATAATCTAAAACCAGTTATAATTTCATCAAAAATAAGTAATGCACCCTCGTTTTTACATAACTCTTCTAACTCCTTTAAAAAGTTTTCCTTTGGTAACACAACTCCCATATTCCCTGCAACAGGTTCTATAATAACAGCAGCAATTTCTCCTTTATTTTCAAGAAAAAGGTTTTTAACACTATCAATATTGTTATACTCAGCAATTAATGTCAGTTTTGCAAACTCTTCAGGGACACCAGGACTACTTGGCTGATTGAATGTCAAAGCGCCACTACCCGCTTTAACTAAAAGACTGTCAGAATGACCATGGTAACAACCTTCAAATTTTACTATTTTTTTTCTATTTGTATATGCCCTTGCTAACCTGATAGCACTCATAACTGCTTCTGTTCCAGAATTAACCATACGAACCATCTCTATAGATGGAACATATTCAACAACTAATTTTGCTAATTCTATTTCTAATTCTGTTGGTGCTCCAAAACTTGTCCCATCATTAATAACTTCTTTTAGTCTATTGACTATCCTTTCATTGCAATGCCCAACTATTAATGGCCCCCATGAACAAACATAGTCAATATATTCATTATTATTCACATCATAAATCTTTGAACCTTTACCTTTTTTAATAAAAATGGGCTCACCACCCACTGAGCCAAATGCTCTAACAGGTGAATTTACTCCACCTGGGATATACTTTTTTGCTTCTTCAAATAAATTCATTTTATGCCCCCTATTACTTTTTCTATTATTTTAACAGAAGTTTTAAAATCATCAATATTATTATTTTCTACCACAATTATCTCGGGTATTAAAATATCAAATGCTTTTTTATAATCAAAAGTTCCTTTATCTAAACTATTATGCTCATCCCTTATTCCAAAATTATTATGCACATGATATTCGTAAATTTTATCTTTCAACAAACTTAACCAAAACTCTAAATCCACTTTAGAAAAAAGATTAAAGTGTCCAAAATCAAAACAAACGCCAATTTTTGTGGAGTTCATACTGATTAAAATTTTATAAATTACAGATGGAGTATCTTCAAAAACATTTTCAAGGCAAATTCTATAATTTGGCTTAGTTTTTTCAATCAAAATCGACAACATTTCTACAAATCTTTTTACAAATTCATCTTCCATAAATGCGTAATGATAAGGTGAATAGTTGTGATGCAAAACTGCATTTGAAATATTTAAATCATTTATTTGATAACAAAATTTTTCTAAAATATCCAATGACTTTTGAGCTATTGTTCTATTCTTACTTCCTAAGTTTATGTCAAAAAAAGGTAAATGAACTGTTTTTATTTGTTCAGCTATACCACATAATTTATTAATGTTAAAATCATCATCATATTCAAAAGTAAGCTCTATATAAATATTTTCGCTAATTATATAATCTATGAAATCATTTATTCTTTTATAAGGAATTCTTGCTAATATCATATAAAACCTTTACTGATTTTTTTATAAAATTCTAACTTGGAATAATATTCTAATCCAGAAATTTTTATATAAGCATCTTTAAGAGAATTCCCCCAGCTGAAAACACCATGGTCTCTAACAATTACCAATCCATAATCGTTGACACAATCGCTAACTCTTGTTGCCAATTCATCACTACCACTTTTACCATCAACAATCGTAAAATCACCAATAAACTCCCCAAATTCGTATTTCATTATCCTTTCCTTATCTTCTTCATTGAGCAATAAGGTATAAAACGAATGCGTATGTAAAACAGCTTGTATATCACTATTTTTTTTATAAATCATCTGGTGCACTTTCAATTCGCTTGAGGCTCCTTTGCATTCTCTACTATCTATTTTACACTCTTTGATATCATCCAAATCTAGATCATCTAAAATAGTTCCTGTGGCTGTTATATAAACCTTATTACCGCTTCTAACAGAGATATTACCGAAAAAAGATATACATAACCCTTCTTTTACAACCTTTTTTCCATATTTAATTATCTCTTGTTTTAATTTCTCCATTTTCAATCTCCAATACTTTATCACTATGAGCAACATCCTTTATTCTATTAGTAGTATATATAACTGTTTTTCCCAGATTTTTACTCATTTTTATAAAATTAATAACAGCCATCTTAGATTTTCTATCAAGATTAATAAACGGCTCATCAATTAAAATCAAATCAAAAGCTTCGCAAACAGCTCTAATAAACAAAAGTCTCTTTTCTCCACTACTTAGTAAAAACGGACTCATTTCTTTTTTATCATCTAAATTAAGTTCTAATAGGATCTTTTCAGCTTTCTTCTCTTCGATAACTATCGAAAGGATTTCATCCTTTACGGTTCTTTTACAAATAACATTTTCTATAAATTGGACTGCATAACCAGTTTTTTTAAAATTATTAATTACTTGACCATTATAATTTTCATCAATCCCTGCAATTATGTTTAAAAAGGTTGTTTTCCCCGCACCATTTTTACCATAAAGAGAATAAATTTTACCCACCTCAAAAACTAAATCTTTTACCTTTAACAAAAAACCTTTATAATTTTTACTTAGGTTTGAAATCTTTAACATTATTTATAAATAAATTATTTCATCTGATATGTCATCTAAAAAATCTTCATGAGTAGCTATAATAAAATAAAATCTTTCTAAAGACCGTTCTATAAGCTTTTTTATTTTTTTTATTTCCTCATCATCTAGCATATCAAAAGGTTCATCCATCAGTATTACATCAGCCCCGCTCAAAAATCCCATCTCAATTGCTAATTTTTTCAACTCACCACCAGATAACTCATAAACAGACTTATTTTTATAATATTCTTTTATATAATTTATCCCTAAAAGTTTAAAATCATCTTCAATCACACCTGTAACAAAGTTAAAAGTGCTATTTGCATGTAAATAGTAAAACTTTTCAGGATTAATTTCTATTTGATCTTTTAACAACTTAATATCACCAGAAAATGGCTTTAAAAAACCATAAATCAATTTCAGTAAGGTTGTTTTACCTGAGCCAACATCCCCTTTAATTAGTAATACATTTTTAAATTTAGCTTGTACATTTAAATTTTCAAAAATGACTTTTTCATAATTGTAGTAAAAAGATAGATTATTTATAAAAAGAGAAAGAGGGTGTTTCACCCTCAATTATCCTTGATTTTCAGCAGATTCTTTACTTTCTTCTTGTTTTACTTCTTCAGACTCTACAAATTCTATAATAGCCATTCTGGCATTATCACCTCTTCTAAAACCTGTCTTAATAATGCGAGTATAACCACCTGGTCTATTTTTATATTTCGGTGCAATTTCGTCAAATATTTTATGAACAGCTGTTTTATTCGGTAACCTTCTAAGAGCTAATCTTCTTGCAGCCAAATCACCTTTTTTACCAAGAGTAATTAATGGCTCAACAAACCCTCTCAATACTTTGGCTCTAGTTAATGTAGTCTCAATTCTACCATTATTTACTAATGAAATTGTCATATTTCTAAGCATAGCAACTCTATGTGCAGTAGGACGTCCTAACTTTTTACCTGCCTTTCTATGACGCATCTTCTTCTCCCTCAACATCTTTTTTAATATAACCTACAGCCTCTAAATCCATGCCGAGGCTTAAACCTAACTCAGCCAACACTTTCTTAATTTCTTCCAAAGATCTTCTACCAAAATTCTTAGTTTTTAAAAGCTCTGCATCAGTTTTTTCACAAAGGTCAGCAAGTGTCTTAATATTAGCATTTTTCAAACAGTTATATGCTCTGACAGACAATTCTAACTCTTCTATACTTTTATCTAAAAGTTCAAGAATATAGCTATTATCCTCTTTCTCTTCCTCTTCTATATCATCATATACTGGTTCATCAAAATTTATAAAAAATTCCATTTGATCCTTAATAATTTTAGCTGCAAAAGCAATAGCATCAATTGGTTTAATTGACCCATCAGTTTCTAATTCGAATATCAACCTATCATAATCTGTACTTTGCCCCACTCTTGCATTTTCTACTACATAATTTACCTTTTTTATTGGAGTATAAATTGCATCCACAGGGATCACATCAACATCGTCAAATTTATCTTTAAGCTCTTCAGAAGGAACATATCCAATACCACGCTCTAAATATAGCTCCATATACACTTCAGTCTCAGGATTAGTTATAGTTGCAATATGCTGATCTGGATTTAAAACTATGACACTACCATCACTTTGGATGTCCTTTGCAGTTATTGCACCTTCACCTTTTTTATGTATATACACTCTCTTTAATGTATGTTCTAACAAATTCAACTCTAATTGCTTAATATTAAGAATTATATCAACAACATCTTCAAGAACACCATTGATTGTATCATACTCATGATGTACTCCATCTATCTTAACACCCACTACTGCAGTCCCTTCAATTGTAGAAAGCAAAACTCGTCTCAGCGAATTACCAATAGTGATTCCAAAACCTCTTTCATAAGGTTCAATAACAAATTTCGCATATCTATCTGTTACCTCACCTACCTGCTCTATTTTTTTAGGTTTCATCACCTTTCTAAAATCCATTAAAACCATTAGGTTTCCTCCAGTTATCTTACTTAGAATACAACTCTACTATCAAGTGTTCCTGAACCTCGTAATTTATATCACTTCTTACAGGCAATCTGTTAACAGTTGCCTTAAAATTTGCTTTATCCAAACTTATCCACTCAGGTAAACCTCTACCTTCTGCCGTTTCTAAAGCAGATTTAATTGCTTCTATATCTCTACTCTTTTCTTTTACTTCTATTACATCACCAACCCTACATAAAAATGAAGGGATATTGACTTTTTTCCCATTTACTAAAAAGTGATTATGTCTAACTAATTGTCTTGCTTCTTTTCTACTTCTAGCAAACCCAGATCTATAAACTATGTTATCAAGCCTTCTTTCAAGCAATTGTAAAAGATTTTCACCAGTAATCCCTTGCATACGAGTAGCTTTATCAAAATATCTTCTAAACTGTCTTTCTAAAACACCATAAATTCTTTTAACTTTTTGTTTTTCTCTAAGCTGTAAACCATAATCTGAAAGTTTTCTATTTACCTGGCCATGTTGACCTGGAGGATAACCTTTTTTCTCAAAAGCACATTTATCTTTAAAGCATCTTTCACCTTTTAAATATAACTTCATTCCTTCACGCCTGCAAAGCTTGCAGACTGGTCCTGTATACCTAGCCAATTTTAACCTCCATTACACTCTTCTTTTCTTTCTTGGACGACAGCCATTATGAGGGATAGGTGTAACATCCCTTATAACAGTTATCTTAATCCCAGCTGCCTGAATAGCCCTAATTGCGCTTTCTCTACCAGCACCTGGTCCTTTAACATTAACTTCAACTTCTCTAACACCATTTTCAACAGCTTTCTTGGCAGCACTTTCTGCAGCTAATTGAGCTGCGTATGGAGTTGACTTTCTAGCATTCTTAAAACCAACTGTCCCACTTGAATCCCAGCAGATCACATTACCATTTACATCTGTAAAGGTTATAATTGTATTATTAAAAGTTGATTTAATATGAGCAATCCCTTTAGGTATATTTCTTTTTTCTTTTTTCTTCCTTGGCCTTGCCATTTCTCCTCCAAATTACTCTTTATATTATTTTCTCTTTATTCCACGCTTACCAGCTAAACCACGCCTAGTTCTTGCGTTACTTCTTGTTTTTTGACCTCTACAAGGCATATTATTCTTATGCCTATACCCTCTGTAGCAATTAATTTCCATCAACCTTTTAATATTTAACCCAATCTCTTTTCTAAGTTCCCCTTCAACTTTTAGGTTAGTATCAATATATTTCCTAATTGATGAAATTTCCTGCTCTGTAAGCTCACCTATTCTCTTATTAGAATCAATCCCTGTTTCTTGAATAATCTTTTTGGCAGTACTTCTACCAATACCATAAATATAAGTTAAGCCTATTTCTACTTTCTTATTATTAGGAACATCGACCCCTGCTATTCTTGCCACAAACTTCCTCCTTTAACCTTGTCTTTGCTTATGTCTAGGATTTTCACAAATAACTCTTACAATACCTTTTCTTTTAATTACCTTACATTTACTACAAATAGGCTTTACACTGGCTCTTACCTTCATACTACTCTCCTACTTATGTCTGTATATTATTCTTCCTCTTGTTAAATCATATACTGATATTTCAACAGTCACCTTATCACCAGGTAATATTCTTATATAGTTCATCCTCATTTTACCAGATAAATGAGCAAGTACAGTATGCCCATTTTCTAACTTAATCTTAAACATTGCATTTGGAAGTGCCTCAACAACAGTTCCCATTACTTCGATAACATCCCCTTTTTTACTCATAACACCCTTTCATATAAGGTTAATATTTCAGCCCCATTATCAGTTAAGGCTACAGTATTCTCATAATGTGCTGCTAAACTGCCGTCTTTTGTTACGGCCGTCCAGCCATCCTCGAGGGTTATAATTTCATAACTTCCTTCAACAACCATAGGTTCTATTGCTAACACCATGCCAGCTCTTAATCTTGCGCCGCGATTCGGTTTCCCATAATTTGGGATAGTAGGATCCTCATGTAAACTTCTACCGATGCCATGTCCAAAAAAATCTCTAATTACATTAAATCCATTTGTTTCAACATATTGTTGAATAGCATGTGATATATCCTGCAATCTATTACCAACTTTAGCTTTCTTAATCCCTTCAAAAAAAGATTCTTTAGTTACTTCTACAAGCTTTTTAGCTTTCTTAGATACCTCACCTACCATATAAGTCCTTGCAGCATCACCATGAAATCCATCTTTATATGCACCTACATCCACACTAACAATATCCCCTTCTTTAATTACATAATCTGAGGGGATACCATGAACGATAACCTCATTCACCGATACACATGTTGTTGCTGGATACCCTCTATAATTTTTAAAAGAAGGTATCGCAGAGCGTTTATTTATAATAGTTTCTGCAAAATTGTCAATATCTTTTGTCTTTATACCTGGTTTTATATAATCTTCCAGTTTTTCAAGCACTTCTTTTACTACATCACAAGCTATTTTTATCTTTTCAATTTCACTCTTAGTTTTTAATATTATCATTTTGTTAAAATACTTTTAATTTTTTCATATACCTCATCTGGATGTTTTGTACCATCAATTTCGTAGTATTTGCCAGAATTACTGTAGTAGGTTTTAAGCTGCTCTGTTTGCTCGTGGTAAACTTTTAATCTTTTATTTATTGTTTCTTCCTTATCATCATCTCTCTGAACTAAATTTGAGCCACATATATCACATATGTTATCTACTTTTGGTGGATTATATTTTAAATGATAAGCAGCTCCACATTTTGAGCAACTTCTTCTCCCAGTTAACCTTTCTAATATTAATTCATCAGGTACTTCTAATGCAATGATGTGTGTTAACTCTATATTCAAATCATTTTTTAGCATATCATCAAGAGCTTCAGCTTGTGCTATTGTCCTAGGAAATCCATCTAATATAAAACCATTTTTACAATCATCTTGTTGTAATCTTGCTTTAACAATACCAATGATTACATCATCTGGTACCAATTTCCCTTCATCCATATATTTTTTTGCTAATTTACCCAATTCACTACCTGTTTTAACTGCATTTCTCAATATATCTCCTGTAGATATTTGAACTATATTAAACTCATGCTCAATCTTATTTGATTGAGTACCTTTACCTGCTCCTGGAGGCCCCAAAAACACAATATTAATCATACGTATCCTCTCCCTTTTATTTTACCACTTTTTATAAATCCATCATAATTGTGTGATATTAAATGGGATTCTATCTTTTGCATTACATCAAGACCCACACCAATAACAATCAATAAACTTGTTCCGCCAAAATAAAAAGGCATATTAAACTGCCTTATTATTATTTGAGGCAAAATTGCAACAATTGCCAAATATATTGCACCTACAAAAGTTAATCTTGATAAAACATAATCGATAAATTCAGCAGTAGGCTTTCCTGGTCTTTTACCAGGAATAACACCATGACTTTTTTCTATATTATCAGCAATATCATCTGGATTGAAAATAATTGAAGTATAAAAATAAGTAAAAAAAACTATTAATCCAATATAAATTATATAATAAACTATCGAACTTGGGGAAAAATAATAACCAATTTTTGCAATTATAGGATTATTCGCAAATGTTGACAAAGTACTTGGAAAAGCCACAACTGATGCTGCAAAAATAATAGGTATTACTCCTGCGGGATTTAGTCTAATAGGTAAATATGAATTAGCAACATTGCTTCTCATTCCAGCATAAGTTCCCCGTCTTACATACTGAATAGGGATTCTCCTATATGATATTTCCATAAATATAACAGCAGCAGTAACAGCTAAAATAATTATTAAAACAACTATTAATGTAATTATTTGAAGTTCACCTGTCTGTAGCAACCTTATAGTATTTATCACAGCTGTTGGAAAACTCGCAATAATACCAGCAAATATTATTATTGATATACCATTACCAATCCCTTTTTCTGTTATTTTTTCACCTAACCACATTAAAAAGATTGTTCCAGTAGTTAGTGTAATCATTGTAGTGAATCTAAATCCCCATCCAGGAAATAGAACTACATTACTTCCATTTGGAGCAGTCATCGCTTCTAAACCTATTGCTATACCTAATCCCTGTATAGCACTAATTAACACAGTACCGTATCTAGTATATTTTGTAATTTTTTCCCTTCCTTGAGAACCCTGCTTTTTTAGTTCAGCTAAAGTTGGAGATACTACAGTTAATAACTCTAAAATAATTGCAGCTGATATATAAGGCATTATACCTAAACCAAAAACCGTTAAACGCTGTAATGCTCCCCCAGTGAACATATCAAAGAAACCAAGTAATGTCCCTGTTTGCCTAGCAAAAAATTGTGCAAGAGCATCAGCATTTATGCCTGGAGTTGGTATGTGAGCTCCAATTCTATAAACTACTAATAAAAAAAGGGTAAATAATACCCTTTTTCGTAAATCTGGTATGGAAAATATCTCTTCTATCTTTTTCATTATAGATTACTCCAGAATTTTTATCTCTCCACCAACCTTCTTAACCTTTTCTGCAGCAGAAGCAGAAATTTTATTTACTTCTAATATTAGTTTCTTAGTCAATTCACCATTACCTAAAATTTTAACGCCATCTTTATTCCCTTTAATCAACCCTTTTGATTTTAATGATTCTGCATTAACTACATCACCATCATTAAATTTCATCTCAAGCTGATTCAAATTCACAATTTCATAAACAGTAGCAAATTTTTTATTTGAAAAACCTCTTTTTGGTAATCTTCTGTACAATGGCATTTGGCCACCTTCAAATCCTGGCCTTACTCCACCGCCAGATCTTGCTTTCTGGCCTTTAGTACCTTTACCTGCGGTAGTACCCAAACCGCTACCTGTACCTCTACCAACTCTCTTTTTATCTTTTTTTGATCCCCTTGCAGGTCTCAAATCATGCAATTCCATATATTCACCCCTTAACTGATTATTTCTTTTATTGTTTTACCTCTCAGCTGAGCTACTTGTTCTAGTGTCCTCATCTTTTTAAATCCATCCATAACTGCATATAGCATATTTAAAGGGTTTCTACTTCTTATAGATTTTGCAAGTATATTTTGAACACCAGCTAACTCAAATAGAGCACGAGTAACACCACCTGCAATTATACCAGTACCAGGTGCAGCTGGTTTTATAATTATCTCTGATGCTCCAAATTTCCCTACAACTTCGTGAGGAATTGTACCTTTAACCACTGGTACTTCAACTATATTTTTCTTAGCTGCTTCTAAGGCTTTTCTAATAGCATCAGGCACTTCTCTAGCTTTTGCATGTCCAATCCCAACTCTACCATTATAATCACCAACAATTACAGTTGCTGTAAACCTAAATATTCTACCACCTTTTACAACTTTTGTTACTCTTCCTATATGTACTACTTTATCAACTAACTGTTTTTCATTCATAGCCTGCCTTTCCTCCTATTAAAATTCAAGCCCTGCTTCTTTTGCAGCTTCTGCTAAAACTTTAACTCTACCATGGTAAATATATCCACCTCTATCAAATACAACTTTTTTAATCCCTTTAGCTAACGCTCTTTCAGCAACAAGTTTCCCAACCTCTTTTGCTGATTCTAAATTTATTCTACCCATAAACTTTGACTTTAATTCAGGTTCTAATGAACTTGCTGCGACTAAAGTATTTCCTGTAGTATCATCAATAACCTGAACATAAATATATCTATTACTTTTAAATACACACATTCTTGGTCTTTCAGGAGTACCAAAAACCTTCTTTCTAATTCTTTTATGTCTTTTTATTCTTGCATCATTTCTACTCAATCTTGCCACCTTAACACCCCTTATTTAGCTGATTTTCCAGCTTTTCTTAGGATATATTCACCTTCGTATCTTATACCCTTACCTTTGTATGGCTCTGGCTTTCTAATACTTCTTATGTTAGCAGCAACCTGACCAACTAATTGTTTATCAATACCTTTAACTACTATTTTTTGTGGATTCTCAACAACAAATTCGATACCCTCAGGTGGTTCTATAACTACAGGGTGAGAAAAACCAAGAGATAGATCTAAAGCTTTCCCTTTCAACGCAGCTCTATATCCAACACCCACTATCTCCAATCTTTTCTCAAACCCTTTTGTAACACCTTCAACCATATTATTTATTAGGCTTCTATACAAGCCATGTAGAGATCTTGATAGTTTTGTATCATCTACTCTTTTAACTAGGATCTCATTATCAGATATTTCAATTTTTATATTCGGATGCAGCTTTTGTTCTAACTTCCCTTTAGGCCCTTCAACAACAATTTTATCTTTATCTAAATTAATCTTAACACCGCTTGGTATGTTTATTGGTTTTTTACCTATCCTTGACATTTCCCTCTCCTACCATACCTGGCATATATATTCGCCGCCAATTTTTTCTTTAATACATTGCTTCACAGTTTTTATACCCTGGGAAGTAGAAACTATACCTGTTCCCAAACCACCTAAAACAGGTTTTAAGTTTTTAGATTTTACATAAACTCTTCTACCAGGGGTACTAACCCTTTTTAAGCCCCTTATTACAGACTCACCATTAGCATCATACTTTAAGTAGACTAAAATATTCTTCTTAGTACCCTCTGTTAAAACACGATAATTTTTAATATACCCCTCTTCTTTCAAAATATTAACAATAGCCTCTTTTAATTTTGAATGAGGTATAACTACTTCTTCTTTTTTTACCATAGTTGCATTTCTGATTCTTGATAACATATCAGAAATAGGATCAGTCATTACCATATTCTCTCTCCTTTTGTAATCGATATCCTATGTGCTACCAACTTGCTTTTCTTACACCAGGGATTAAACCCTCAGATGCTAATTTTCTAAAGCAAATTCTACACATATTAAATCTTCTTATAAAAGCCCTTGGTCTGCCACAAATTGGGCATCTATTATACTCTCTAACTTTAAATTTCTTCTTTTTAAATGCACTATAATATTTTGCTTTTGTAGCCACTATCCATCCTCCTCACTATTCTGCAAAAGGCATTCCTAAAGCTCTTAAAAGTTCTCTTGCTTCTTCATCAGTTTTTGCAGTGGTTGTTATAATAATATCCATACCGCGAATTTTATCTATTTTGTCATAATCTATTTCAGGAAATACAATTTGCTCCTTTAAACCAAGAGCATAATTTCCTCTACCATCAAATGACTTTGGATTAACGCCTCTAAAATCTCTAACCCTTGCAAGTGCAATATTAAAAAGTCTATAAAGAAAATCGTAAGCTCTTACACCTCTTAAAGTTACTTTACAACCGATAGGCATACCTTCTCTTAATTTAAAACCTGCAATAGATTTTTTAGCCCTAGTAATAACAGGTTTTTGACCAGCTATTAGCATCATATCATTTACAGCATTCTCTAATACTTTTGGATTACTAATAGCTTCCCCAACACCCATGTTTAAAACTACTTTTTCAATTTTGGGGACTTGCATAATATTTTTATAACCAAACTTTTCCATCAAATAAGGGATAACTTCCTTTTTATACTTTTCTAAAAGCACGCTCATATTACCACTCCACTAATCTTTATCTACAACTTCACCACAGCTTTTACAAAACCTCTGTTTTTTACCATCTTCTAAAACCTTGTAACCTAACCTTACACCCTTATCACATTTTTTACATAAAAACATAACATTTGATATATCTATTGGCATCTCTTTTTCTATAATTCCACCATCAGGGTTAAGAGGGTTTGGTTTCATATGTCTTTTTACTACATTAACATTTTCAACTATAACTTTCCCTTTTTTTCTATCAACCTTTAATATTTTCCCTCTTTTACCTTTATCTTTACCAGTTATAACCACAACTTCATCATCTTTTTTTATCTTATACTTAACAGCCATTTAGTTTCCTCCTACAGAACTTCAGGTGCCATTGAAACTATCTTAAGGAAACCTTTTGCTCTAAGTTCCCTTGCTACTGGCCCAAAAACCCTTGTACCAATAGGCTCAAGGTTTTTATTTAAAAGTACAGCTGCATTTTCATCGAATTTTATATAAGTACCATCAGGGCGTCTTCTCTCTTTTGTAGTTCTAACTACAACAGCTTTAACTACAGAGCCTTTTTTAATATTACTATCAGGTATTGTGGATTTTACACTAGCTACAATAACATCTCCAACAGTAGCATATTTTTTCTTTGATCCACCAAGAACTTTTATACACATTATCTCTTTCGCACCTGAATTATCTGCTACTTTTAATCTTGTCTGCATCTGAATCATATGCTACTCCCTAATCATTTAAACTTGCTGGTCTTTCTACAATTTTACTTACACGCCACCTTTTACGTTTACTAAGTGGCCTTGTTTCTATAATTTCAACAACATCCCCAATTCTACATTCATTATTTTCATCATGGGCCATAAATTTTTTACTTCTCTTAATAAACTTATGATACTTAGGGTGTAATTTTAATGTTTCTACTTTCACTACAACCGACTTATCCATCCTATCACTAACAACTACACCCCTTCTAATTTTTCTTCTTATTTTACTTTCCATTTTGCCCCTCTAACTCATATTCTCTTAAAATGGTTTTAATTCTAGCTATATCTCTTCTAACTTCTCTAATTTGTGCAGTATTTTCTAAATCCCCAGTAGCCAATTTAAATCTTAACCTGAACAAATTTTCCTTGAGCTCAAGCTCTTTCTTTTTAAGCTCATCTATACTGAGCTTTCTTAATTCTGAAGCCTTCATTATTTTTCCTCCTTCTCAAAGTCAGATTTTTTTACAAAACGACATTTAACAGGTAATTTGTGAGAAGCGAGTCTGAAAGCTTCACGAGCTTGAGCCTCAGTTACTCCTGAAATCTCATATAGCATAGTTCCTTCTTTTACAGGAGCTACATAATATTCTACTGCACCTTTACCTTTACCCATTCTTGTTTCAGCAGGCTTTTTTGTAACAGGCTTATGAGGGAATATTCTAATTATTAATTTACCACCTCTACGAACATACCTTGTAATTGCAATCCTAGCAGCTTCGATCTGCCTACTAGTAATTTTCCCTTTTGACATTGCTTGTAAACCATATTCTCCAAATTCAATTTTATTTCCTTTTGAAGCTTTCCCTTTAATTCTGCCTTTAAATACTTTTCTATATTTTAATCTTTTAGGCATTAACATCGCTATCTACTCCTGCAGCAATTTTATCTTTATCTTCAATTACTTCACCTTTAAATATCCAAACTTTTACACCAATAATTCCGTAAGTAGTTTGTGCCTCAGCAAAACCATAATCTATATCAGCTCTTAAAGTCTGCAATGGCACTCTACCTTTTATATACCACTCTGTTCTTGCCATTTCAGCACCAGCCAACCTACCAGAACAAGCGATTTTAATCCCTTGAGCACCGCCTTTTAATGCTTGTAAAACTGCCCTTTTCATTGCCCTTCTAAATGCTACTCTTCGCTCAATTTGCATAGCAACATTTTCAGCTACTAATTGAGCATCTATTTCAGGTTTTTTTACCTCCCTGATAACTAATATCACATCATTATCTGTTAATTTCTTTAATTCATTTTTTAAATTTTCAATCTCTGCACCTTTTTTACCTATCACTATACCTGGTCTACTTGTATTTAAAATTATCCTAACTTTTGAACCCATTCTTTCTATTTGTATATTTGATAGACCAGCCTGCTTTAATCTCTTTTTTAGAAAATCTCTAATTTTAAGATCTTCCATTAATTTTTCTCGATATTCTTTTTTCCCAAAAAACCATACCGACTTCCAATCTTTATTAATACCTAATCTAAAACCGATAGGATGAACCTTCTGACCCACTATTCACCTCCAACTATTCAGCCAGAACAATTGTAATATGGCTGGTCCTTTTTCTAATTAATGTAGCTCTACCGTATGCTCTTGGCATGTATCTCTTCCATGTAGGACCACCATCAACTCTGATCTCTTTAATGTAAAGCTTAGAAACATCTTTTACACCATGATTTTCTTCAGCATTCGCCATTGCTGATTTCAACACTTTCGCTATCATCCCAGCAGCTTTTTTATTTGTAAATTTTAAAATGGCCATTGCTTCTTCGACATTTTTGCCTCTTACTAAATCAGCCACTGCTCTTGCTTTTCTTGGTGATATCCTAAAATACTTACCAACTGCCTTTGCAACCATAGGATTCCTCTCTATCTGCCTTTAACTTTTTTATCATCTTTTTTATGGCCTTTAAATGTCCTGGTAAATGAGAACTCGCCTAATTTATGTCCAACCATATTTTCTGTTACATATACAGGAACAAATTTTCTTCCATTGTGAACAGCAAATGTTAACCCAACCATCTCAGGGATAATTGTACTTCTTCTAGACCAGGTCTTAATTACTTTTTTATCCCCTGATTCCTTTGCTGCCAACACCTTTTTCAACAAATGCTTATCAACAAATGGTCCTTTTTTTGATGACCTAGGCACTCTTTCCTCCTTTATTTACGCCTGGATATAATATATTTATCCGAAGGTTTATTTTTCTTACGAGTTTTGTAACCTTTTGTTGGTTTACCCCATGGAGTAACTGGATGTCTACCACCTTTAGACCTACCTTCACCACCACCGTGAGGGTGATCAATTGGGTTCATAGCAGTACCTCTTACAGTAGGTCTAATTCCTAACCATCTACTTCTACCAGCTTTTCCAATCTTAATATTCTCATGATCAGGATTTGATACTTGACCAATTGTAGCTTTGCATTCAGCAAGTATCAACCTAATCTCTCCAGATGGTAATCTAACATGGCAGTATTTACCTTCTTTTGATAATAATTGAGCATAAGTACCAGCAGATCTTGCAAGCTGCCCACCTTTACCTGGCCTCATCTCAACATTATGTATAACAGTACCCACAGGGATATCTTTTAATTTTAAAGCATTACCTGGCCTAATATCAGCACCTTCTCCACTTAACAAATTATCACCAACTTTTATCCCTATCGGTGCAATAATATATCTTTTTTCACCATCAGCATAAGCAAGCAGTGCAATTCTTGCACTCCTATTAGGGTCATACTCTATAGACTTAACAGTAGCAGGGATACCATCTTTATCCCTTTTAAAATCGATTATTCTATATAATCTTTTATGTCCACCACCTTTATGCCTTACTGTTATACGACCATAATTATTTCTTCCAGATTTTTTCTTTAATGATACAACAAGTGACTTTTCTGGTTCTGTCTTAGTTATTTCACTAAAATCAGAACCAGTCCTAAATCTTAAACCAGGTGATGTTGGTTTATATGTCTTAATTCCCATTATCAGCCTCTCTTACACAAACTCTAATTTTTGATCTTTTTCCAACACTACGATAGCTTTTTTCCAATCTTTTCTTTGCCCCATAATTAAGCCGAACCTTTTTTTCTTCCCTTTATAATTCATACATCTAACATCTTTAACTTTTACATTAAACAGTTTTTCAACAGCTTCCTTAACCTGATATTTGTTAGCTCTTTTATCTACAGCAAACACGACTTGATTAAAATTTTCTTTAAGCGTTATAGCCTTTTCTGTAACTAATGGTTTTTTAATTACATCATAAATACTAAGCATTTGTTAATACCTCCGTAATCCTAGGAAGGCAATCCTCTAACATCAATATTGTCCTTGCGTTGATTAAATCATACACATTAAGCCCTTTAACGTTTAATAATTTCACATAAGGGATATTTCTAAATGCCCTGATAACCTTTTCATCCAATGCATTGTAAACAACCAATACTTTTCTATCAGCTTCAAAATTCTTTAATATAGCTACAGCTTCTTTTGTTTTACCATTTTCAACCTTTAAACTATCAATAATTTTTAAAGAATTATCTTCCAATTTAGCTCTCAATGCTGACTTAAGAGCATTTTTCACTTTTTTCTTAGGCATTTTATAGGAATAATCTCTTGGTTTAGGTCCAAATATTGTACCACCACCAACCCATAGTGGTGACCTTATAGAACCAACTCTAGCTCTACCTGTCCCTTTTTGTCTCCAAGGCTTTCTACCACCGCCTCTAACTTCCCCTCTTGTTTTTGTTGAATGCGTACCTGCTCTTCTACAAGCTAACTGCATTACAACTACTTCATGCATCAACCATGGTTTAACAGGATAATTTAATATACTATCTTCAACATTTACTTCTTTTACTTTTTTATTTTCTTGGTTTAACACTTCTAACACAGCCATAGCAACCTCTTACGCTCTCTTCCTTGCTTTTACAGCTTTTCTAACAAATACCAAACTGTTATTATGTCCAGGTACAGCACCTTTAACTAATACTAAATTTTTGTCCGGAATAACTTTTACAACTTCCAGACCCATTACGGTAACTTTTTCGCCACCCATTCTACCAGGCATCTTTCTCCCTTTTGGAGTTTCGCCTGGGAACTCACACATACCAATCGATCCTGGTGCTCTATGAAATTTAGAACCGTGTGATGAAGGACCACCACCGAATCCATGCCTTTTGACAACCCCTTGGAACCCCTTACCTTTAGAGATTCCTTGTACATCGACAAAATCACCTTCTTTGAATATTTCAACAGTGATTTCTTGACCTTCATTAAATTCGTCAGGATTGTCAACTTTAACTTCTTTTAAATATTTTAAAGGCTCAACATTATGTTTTTTAAAATGACCAAGCATTGGTTTGTTTACTTTTTTAAGCTTTGTTACTTTCTCAAAGCCTAACTGCAGGGCATTATAACCGTCCTTATCTTTAACCTTCTTTTGCACAACAACGCAAGGACCTACTTGTAAAACAGTAACTGGAATAACTAAACCCTCAGATGTAAAAACCTGAGTCATCCCAATTTTTTTTCCTAATAATCCGCTCAACATAACCTGCCCTACCTTTTATTATAGTTTTATCTCTACATCCACACCTGCTGATAACTCTAACTTCATCAAAGCATCAATAGTTTGTGG
Source organism: Deferribacter thermophilus (assembly GCF_049472675.1). Taxonomy (NCBI): domain Bacteria; kingdom Pseudomonadati; phylum Deferribacterota; class Deferribacteres; order Deferribacterales; family Deferribacteraceae; genus Deferribacter; species Deferribacter thermophilus. The sequence goes on along the minus strand of NZ_JAPNXM010000002.1, from coordinate 141,308 downwards.
ATTGTACTCATAAATATCTATTAATCTTTTATGAGTTCTTAATTCAAACTGCTCCCTCGATTTTTTATTAACATGAGGAGATCTAATTACTGTAAATATCTCTCTTCTTGTTGGTAAAGGGATAGGACCGACAACTCTCGCGCCGGTCCTTTTCGCTGTATTAACTATATCTTTAACCGCTTTATCAATGATCCTACTATCAAAGGACTTTAATTTTATACGGATCTTTTGATTTTCCATTCCATTAACCTCTATTCAATAATTTCTGTTACAACACCAGCACCTACTGTCCTACCACCTTCCCTAATCGCAAATCTCAACCCTTGCTCCATCGCTATAGGCTGTATTAACTCTACTTCACAGCTGATGTTGTCACCTGGCATTACCATCTCTACTCCCTCTGGTAATGTTATCACTCCTGTAACATCTGTTGTCCTAAAGTAAAACTGTGGCCTATACCCACTGAAAAATGGGGTATGTCTACCACCTTCTTCCTTCGTCAATATATATGCCTCACACTTAAACTTCCTATGTGGTGTTATACTCCCTGGTGCAGCCAATACCTGACCACGCTCTACCTCGTCCTTCTTGATACCTCTTAATAACACACCTATATTGTCCCCTGCTACACCCTCATCCAATATCTTACGGAACATCTCTACCCCTGTCACCACTGTCTTCTGTGTCTCTCTCAAACCTACTATCTCTACCTCATCACCTACCTTAACCTTACCCCTCTCCACTCTACCTGTTACCACTGTACCTCTACCTGATATACTAAATACATCCTCTATCGGCATCAAAAATGGCTTATCTATATCCCTCTCTGGCAACGGAATAAACTCATCCATAGCTGCTATCAAATCCCATATAGGCTTAGTCCACTGCTCATCCTCTGGATTCTCCAATGCCTTCAATGCACTACCCTTGATCACTGGTACCTCATCACCTGGAAACTCATATGTATTCAATAAATCCCTTACCTCTAACTCAACTAACTCTAACAACTCCTCATCATCTACCATATCTACCTTATTCATAAACACTACAATATATGGTACTCCTACCTGCCTTGCCAAAAGTATATGCTCCCTTGTCTGTGGCATTGGACCATCTGCTGCGCTAACAACCAATATAGCTCCATCCATCTGTGCAGCACCTGTAATCATGTTCTTTACATAGTCAGCGTGACCTGGACAGTCTACATGTGCATAATGCCTTGTCTCACTCTCATACTCAACATGCGCTGTAGCAATAGTAATACCTCTTTCCCTCTCTTCTGGTGCCTTGTCAATATTATCATACGCAGTAAACTCTGCTAACCCTTTTGTTGATAATACCCTTGTGATTGCCGCTGTTAATGTTGTCTTACCGTGGTCAACATGACCTATTGTCCCTACGTTTACATGAGGTTTCTTCCTCTCGAACTTCGCCTTTGCCATACATTCCTCCTATATTTCTACGACCTTGATTTAATAATTTCTTCTGCAATATTATTTGGTACTTCTTCATAATGATCAAACATCATTGTATATGTCCCTCTACCTTGGGTAAGTGACCTTAATACTGTAGCATAACCAAACATTTCTTTAAGAGGCACAAAACACCTAATTACTTGTGCATTACCTCTCATTTCCATCCCTTCAACACGACCTCTCCTAGAGTTGAGATCGCCCATAACATCACCTGTATATTCGTCAGGAACAACAACTTCAACTTTCATAATAGGCTCTAGTAATACAGGATCTGCTTTCTTAGCCCCATCTTTAAATGCCATAGAAGCAGCTATCTTAAAAGCCATTTCAGATGAGTCCACTTCGTGATAAGAACCATCAAACAAAGTAACCCTAACATCTACTACTGGATAACCAGCTACAACCCCAGTTTCCATAGCTTCAACAACCCCTTTTTCAACTGCAGGGATGTACTCTTTCGGAATTGCACCACCAACAATTTTATTTACAAATTCAAAACCGCTACCTGGCTCCATTGGTTCAATTTCAAGCCATACATGACCATACTGGCCACGACCACCTGTTTGTTTTATATATTTACCCTCAACCTTAACAGGCTTTCTAATTGTCTCCCTAAATGCAACCTGAGGCTTACCTATATTTGCATCAACCTTAAATTCTCTTTTCAACCTATCTACAATAATCTCAAGATGTAACTCACCCATACCAGCAATTATAGTCTGACCAGTTTCTTCATCTACAGTAACTTTAAAAGATGGATCTTCCATCGCAAGTTTATTTAGTGCATTAGACAACTTATCCTGGTCAGCTTTTGTTTTAGGCTCAATAGCCAAGGAAATAACTGGTTCAGGAAACTCTATAGACTCCAAAACAACGGGATTATTTTCATCACATAATGTATCACCAGTTGTTGTATACTTTAACCCTACTGTTGCACATATATCACCAGCATAAATCTCTTTTATCTCTTCACGCTTATTTGCGTGCATTTTTAACAATCTTCCTACACGCTCTTTTTTATCTTTAGTAGCATTCAACACATAGCTACCAGATTCAAGGTGACCAGAATAAACCCTAAAATAGGTCAACTGCCCCATATATGGGTCTGTCAAAATCTTAAAAGCAAGCGCAGCAAATGGTTCATCATCTGATGTATGACGAACAACTTCTTCACCTGTTTTTGGGTTTACCCCTTTTATTGGCGGGATATCCAATGGTGAAGGCAAATAAGCTACCACTGCATCTAATAATGGTTGAACACCTTTGTTTTTAAAAGCAGAGCCGCAAAGTACAGGAGTAAACTCTATATTAATAGTCCCTTTTCTAATCGCATCCATCAACTCTTTTTCTGTTATTTCTTCGCCTTCAAAATACTTTTCCATCAACTCTTCATCGACTTCACAGGCAGCTTCAATAAGTTTTTCTCGATACTCATTAGCTTGATCTATATACTCTTCTGGAATATCAACTATATCATATTTAGCACCTAACTCGTCCCCAGTCCACAAAATTGCTTTCATCTTTACCAAATCTATTACACCAACAAATGAATCTTCAGCACCAACCGGAAGCTGCAAAGCTACGGGCTTTGCACCCAACCTATCAACCATCATTTGCATTACATTAAAGAAGTCTGCACCCACTCTATCCATTTTATTAACAAAAGCTATTCTAGGAACCCTATATTTATCTGCTTGTCTCCATACAGTTTCAGATTGGGGCTCAACACCGCCAACTGCACAGAAAACAGCAACAGCACCATCCAAAACCTTCAAAGAACGTTCAACTTCAATTGTAAAGTCAACATGACCAGGAGTGTCTATTATATTTATTCTATATCCATTCCAAAAACACTGAGTTGTAGCAGATGTAATTGTAATACCTCTTTCTCTTTCTTGTTCCATCCAGTCCATGGTTGCTGTACCTTCATGGACTTCACCAATCTTATAGTTAACACCTGTATAATACAAAATACGCTCAGTAGTAGTAGTCTTACCTGCATCAATATGAGCCATTATACCAATATTTCTTTGTTTTTCTAAAGGATATTTCCTTGCCACCTAATTCCTCCTAAATTACCACCTAAAGTGTGCAAAAGCTTTATTAGCTTCAGCCATCCTATGAGTATCTTCTCTTTTCTTAATTGCAGCACCTTTATTTTCACTTGCATCAATTAACTCATTAGCAAGTCTTTCAATCATTGTCCTCTCTCTTCTCTCTCTTGCAGCTCTAATAATCCACTTTATAGCCAATGATATTTGCCTATCTGGTCTTACTTCTACAGGCACCTGATAAGTCGCACCACCGACCCTTCTAGATTTAACTTCCAATATGGGTTTCACATTTTCTAACGCCTTTTTGAAAACATCTATTCCTTCTTCACCTTTGCGTTCTTTAATTAAATCCATCGCCTTATAAAAAATCTTTTCTGCAATAGTCTTTTTACCATCATACATTAGATTATTGATAAATTTTGTAACCAATACTTCATTATAAACTGGATCTGGAAGCACTTCTCTTTTTTTAGCAACTCTTCTTCTTGCCATAACTACACCCTTCTCACCATAATTTTACTTTGGTCTTTTAGTACCATACTTAGATCTACTCTTTTTCCTATCAGCAACACCAGAGGCATCCAAAGCACCTCTAATAATCTTATATCTGATACCTGGAAGGTCTTTAACCCTTCCACCTCTTATTAAAACAACAGAGTGTTCTTGCAAATTGTGACCGATACCTGGAATATAAGCAGTCACTTCCACTCCGTTTGTTAATCGAACTCTTGCAACCTTCCTTAATGCAGAGTTTGGTTTTTTAGGTGTTGTAGTATAGACCCTTACACAAACACCTCTCTTCTGCGGATTGCCTTGCAACGCAGGAGATTTCGTTTTCTTAACTACTTTCTTTCTCCCTTTTCTCACCAATTGGTTCAGAGTTGGCACTTAACACCTCCAATTTATCATAAACATAACTTAATTTCTAACCCCATAAAACGAGCGTTAGATATTAACAACCCTTTTTTTCCTTGTCAAGAATTTATTTAAATAGCTTTTTTAAATTTAAATTTTTTACCTCTTAAATGTTTTACACCTGTACCAGCAGGTATTAATTTACCCATAATTACATTTTCTTTTAAACCACGCAAATAATCTATCTTACCGTTTGATGCTGCATCTGTAAGCACTTTAGTAGTTTCTTGGAAACTTGCTGCAGATATAAAACTTTCAGTATTCAATGCAGCTTTTGTGATCCCTTGTAAAATAGGTCTCCCTTGTGGTGGTCTTAATCCCTGAGCTAAAAGCTCCTCTTGAACTTTCTTAAACTCATGCTTATAAACTTCCTCTTCTGGCATATAATCTGAATCACCTGGATCCTCTATAATTACCTTTCTCATCATCTGTCTAACGATAATTTCTATATGCTTATCATTTATGTTAACACCCTGTTTTTTATAAACCTCTTGTATTTCATTCACTAGATATTTCTGCAATGCTTCTTCACCAAGAACAGCCAATATATCATGAGGATTAACCAAGCCATCAACTAATGCTTCACCAGCTTTAACTCTGTCACCATCTCTAACATTTATGTATCTTTGAATTGAAACATTATATACTTTCTTATCCCCTGTTTCTTCATTCTCTATAATAATTTTTCTTGTTCCTCTTACTCCACTTTCTATCTTAACAATACCATCTATTTCAGCAATTATCGCTGGATCTTTAGGCTTTCTCGCCTCAAAAAGCTCAGCCACTCTTGGTAAACCAACTGTAATATCTTTTGTTTTTTGAGTCTCTTTAGGTATCTTTGCTATAATATCACCAGGGTAAACTTCTTCACCTTCTTCAACCATGATCATAGCACCAACAGGTAAGATATATCTCTGTATTGTCTTATTCTCTTCATTTTTGATCGATATTCTAGGTTGTCTTTTTTCCCTTGTATTAGAAATAACAACTTTTTGTGCCAAACCAGTAATTGGGTCAATATCTTCTTTAAGTGTTTCACCTTCTATAATATCGCCAAAAGCAACTTTACCTTGATACTCAGTCATAATAACAGCAGCAAAAGGATCCCATTCTGCTAATAAATCACCCTGTTTTACACTATCACCTTCATTAACCAACAATCTTGTACCATAAGAAATATTGTACTTTTCAATCGATCTACCATCCTTATCAATAATATGTAATATACCATTTCTATTAAGAACAACATTAATACCGTTTCTATCTTTCACATATTTCATATTTTCGAACTTAATTTTACCACCAAACTTTGCATTTAATGTCGATTGTTCTGCAGATGTGGATGCCGCACCACCAATATGGAATGTTCTCATTGTAAGCTGAGTACCTGGTTCACCAATAGATTGAGCTGCAATTATACCTACAGCCTCACCTACTTCTACAACTCTCCTTGTAGCTAAATCTAATCCATAACACTTTTGACAAACACCAAATTCCATTTCACATGTAAGCACTGAACGCGCTTTTACTCTATCTATTCCAGCTTTTTCTATTTTATCAACAACTTCTTCTGTAATTAATTGATTTGCTTCAACAAGTAATTCATCAGTCACAGGATCATAAATATCTTCGAGAGTATACCTACCATAAATCCTTTCACCTAAAGACTCTACTATTTCAGTACCATCCATGAGAGCTGTAATCTCAATACCTCTAATTGTTCCACAATCTTCTGCTGTGACAATGACATCTTGAGAAACATCTACTAATCTTCTAGTCAAATAACCTGCATTTGCAGTTTTTAATGCTGTATCTGCAAGACCTTTTCTAGCTCCGTGAGTAGATATGAAATACTGCAACACTGTCAAACCATCCCTAAAACTTGCAGTAATAGGGGTTTCAATGATTTCACCTGAAGGTTTTGCCATTAACCCTCTCATACCTGCCAACTGGCTTATCTGAGACTTAGAACCTCTAGCCCCAGAATGTGCCATCACATACACAGGATTATAAAATTTTTCTCTTTTATTTTTAGCAGATTTATCTCCACCTTGATTAGCTAAATTTTTCATTAAATATTCTGTAACTTTATCATTTGTTGATGACCAAACATCAATTATCTGATTATATCTTTCACCTGCTGTTAATGCACCTTCTCTATAATGCTCTTCAATTTCCCTCACTTTTTCCATTGCTTCCTTAATTAGAGTTTCCCTTTCAGCAGGGATAATCAAATCATCAATACATATTGAAAAACCCGCTTTTGTAGCATATTTAAATCCAATATCCTTAAGTGTATCCAGAAATTTAACTGTTTCAAAATTACCTAATTTCTTATAACAATAATCAACAAGTTTTGTTAACTCTTTCTTATCCAAAACCTTATTTATAACATCAAACTCAAGCCCTTCAGGCACTTCACTGTATAACAATACTCTACCAGTAGTAGTTTCATAAATTTTCCCATCAATTCTAACTTTAATTTCCGCATGCAGATCCAAATAACCATTATCATAAGCTCTCACAACTTCATCAATAGATGAGAATAACTTACCCTCACCCTTAGCGTTTTTCATACCACGAGTGATATAATAACATCCTAGAACCATGTCTTGTGTAGGTACAGCAAGCGGTTTACCGTGCGCTGGAGATAAAATATTGTATGAGGACAACATTAATGTTCTTGCTTCAGCTTGTGCCTCTATTGACAATGGCACATGGACAGCCATTTGGTCACCATCAAAGTCCGCATTAAATGCTGGACAAACCAGTGGATGAAGCTGTATAGCTTTACCTTCCACTAAAATTGGTTCAAAGGCTTGAATACCAAGTCTATGTAATGTTGGAGCTCTGTTTAACAACACAGGATGCTCTTTAATAACTTCCTCTAAAATGTCCCAAACTTCCGGTTTTTGTTCTTCTACCATCCTTTTTGCCTGTTTAATTGTTGCTGCAAGCCCTTTTTCTTTTTCCAACTTATAATAAATGAAAGGTTTAAATAATTCTAATGCCATAATTTTTGGCAATCCACACTGATGCATTTTGAGATGGGGACCAGCAACTATAACAGATCTTCCTGAATAATCTACCCTTTTACCAAGTAAATTCTGCCTAAATCTACCTTGCTTACCTTTAATTACTTCGCTTAGAGATTTTAAAGGTCTCTTATTAGAACCTCTAATCACCCTTCCTCTTCTTCCATTGTCAAAAAGAGCGTCAACAGCTTCTTGCAACATTCGTTTTTCATTTCTTACAATAATTTCAGGAGCATTCAGCTCTAATAATTTCTTTAACCTGTTATTTCTATTTATTACCCTTCTGTATAAGTCATTTAAATCACTAGTAGCAAATCTACCGCCATCCAAAGGAACAAGTGGTCTCAGCTCAGGTGGAATAACAGGAATAACATCTAATATCATCCACTCTGGTTTATTACCACTTTTTCTAAAACCTTCTATTACTCTTAATCTTTTAGCAATTTTCAATTTCTTTTGCTGACTACCTGTTTCGTGTAATTCCTTTTTTAACTCCATAATCAAAAGGTCTAAATCAACCTTTTTCAAAAGTTCTTTTATTGCTTCAGCACCCATTTTGGCTACAAATGAATTTGGCCCATATTCTTCAACAAGTTTTCTATATCTTTCCTCGCTCAATAATTCTTTCTCTTTCAAAGGTGTATTTTTAGGATCAATTACAATATATGACTCAAAGTACAATACCCTTTCCAAGTCTTTGATATTCAAATCTAAAATAGATCCTATCCTGCTTGGGGTACCTTTAAAAAACCATATATGTGCAACAGGAGTTGCTAATTCAATATGCCCCATCCTTTCTCTACGAACTTTAGACTGAATAACCTCAACGCCACATTTTTCGCAAACAATACCTCTATGTTTCATCCTTTTATATTTACCACACAAACATTCCCAATCCTTTACAGGTCCAAAAATTTTAGCACAGAAAAGACCATCTCTTTCAGGTTTAAAAGTTCTATAATTTATTGTTTCAGGTTTTGTAACCTCACCATTAGACCAACTTCTAATTTTTTCAGGTGATGCTATCCTAACCCTTATAGCATCAAAATCTATTGGGCCTTTCTCTGTTTCAAATGGATTAACTCTTTTAACAGCCACATAGCCCTCCAAATATTATTGATTATCATCTTCAAGGTCTTCTTTTTTAATAAGTTCTACATCTAAAGCAAGACCTTGAAGCTCTTTTATTAAAACATTAAACGATTCTGGCAAACCTGTTTTAAAAGAATAATTGCCATTTACAATAGCTTCATATACTTTCGTTCTTCCTTCCACATCATCAGACTTAACCGTCAACATTTCTTGTAGTAAGTAAGCTGCACCATAACCTTCTAATGCCCATACCTCCATCTCTCCTAATCTCTGACCACCAAACTGTGCTTTACCACCAAGTGGTTGTTGTGTAACGAGAGAGTATGGACCAGTAGACCTAGCATGTATCTTAGTCTCAACCAAATGATGAAGTTTTAACATATACATTACACCAACAGTAACTTCCTGGTCAAAAGGCTCACCTGTTCTACCATCATAAAGTACTGTTTGACCATCTTCTTGAAAACCTGCTTTTTTGAGCATTTCTTTTATATCTTTCTCTTTAGCCCCATCAAAAACAGGTGTTGCAACATAAAGACCTAAAGCCTTAGCTGCAATACCTAAATGAGTTTCTAAAATTTGTCCCACATTCATACGAGAAGGTACTCCAAGAGGATTCAATACAATATCAACAGGGGTACCGTCAGGCAAATAAGGCATATCCTCTTCTGGTAAAATCCTTGAGATAACACCTTTATTACCATGTCTACCAGCCATTTTATCGCCAACCATTAATTTTCTTTTAATAGCCACATAAACTCTAACTTGTTTTAAAACACCAGCTGGTAACTCATCCCCTTTTTCAATCTTATTTTTTTTATCTTTAAATTTCTCTTCAGCTCTTTTAATTCTATCAAAGTAAATCAAGTTAATCTGAGATAGTTTTTCATCAAAATCAGCTTTCTTCTCAACAGGAAGAGTGCTTAATGTTGCATAATCCAAGTTTTCCAATACATCTTCCGTTAAAACAGTCCCTTCTTTTAGGACCAAGTCATCACTTATATAATCTTCTATAAGCTTTCTGCCTGTTAACAGCTTAATAATCTTTTTCTTTCTACCTTCTTCAATAATAGCAATTTCATGCTCATAGTCTCTTTTAATCTGTTCAAACTCTTGAGTTTCAATAAGCTCGGTTCTTTCATCCTTTTCTACGCCTCTACGAGTTAAAACCTGTACATCTATGACTGTCCCTCTAATTCCAGGTGGCACTCTAAGTGATGCATCTTTAACATCACCAGCTTTTTCACCAAAAATTGCTCTTAAAAGTTTCTCCTCAGGAGTAGCTTGAGATTCCCCTTTAGGTGTAACCTTACCTACTAATATATCACCTTCTTTTACATAAGCACCTATTCTAATTATTCCACTTTCATCCAGATTCTTCAAAGCTTCATCACTAACATTTGGAATATCCCTCGTAATTTCCTCAGGACCAAGCTTAGTATCTCTTGCTTCAATTTCAAAAACTTCTATATGGATTGAAGTAAAAGCATCCTCTTTTACAAGTTTTTCACTAACTAAAATAGAGTCCTCATAGTTGTAACCCATCCAAGGCATAAATGCTACTACCACATTTCTACCGAGAGCTAAATCACCTCTATCAGTTGCAGGTCCATCAGCAATTACTTCCCCTTTTTCAACAATTTGACCTTTCTTAACTATTGGTTTATAGTTAATACAAGTATCTTGATTTGATCTTTTATATTTTATCAAATCATAAGTATCTATTCCAAATTCATGATTTTCCTTCTCATACCTAATGACAATCTTCCTAGCATCTACATACTCTACTATCCCACCATTTTTTGCTACAATAACTGCGCCTGAATCTACAGCTACCTTCCTCTCTAGACCTGTGCCTACAATAGGAGCATCAGTTCTTACCAGCGGAACTGCTTGTCTTTGCATGTTTGAACCCATTAATGCCCTGTTTGCGTCATCATGTTCTAAAAATGGGATCAGTGCACTAGAGACAGATACGATCTGCATTGGATCAACATCCATAAATTGGATATAACTTGATGGGACAGTAACTGATTCACCTTTATACCTTGCAGCGACATACTCTCTTACAAATGTCCCATCTTCATTTAGTGGAGCGTTAGCCTGAGCTATGTAATACTCTTCTTCTTCAATTGCAGATAAATATACCACTTCATCAGTAACTTTACCATCAACAACTTTCCTATATGGAGTTTCAATAAAGCCAAATTCATTCACCCTTGCATAAGTAGTTAGAGATGTTATCAAACCAATATTAGGACCTTCTGGTGTTTCAATTGGACAAATTCTACCATAGTGAGAAGTATGAACATCTCTTACTTCAAATCCAGCTCTTTCTCTATTTAGACCACCAGGCCCTAACGCTGATAACCTTCTTTTATGTGTAACTTCACTTAAAGGGTTTGTTTGATCCATAAACTGTGATAATTGATAACTACCAAAGAACTCTTTTATCGTCGCTGAAAGCGGTTTTGCATTTAATAAATCTTGAGGAGTTAATTCCTCAACATCACTTATACTCATCCTCTCTTTTACAGTCTTTTCCATTCGAGTAAGACCAATTCTTATAAAATTTTCTAACTGCTCACCAACTGCCCTAACTCTTCTATGCCCTAAATGGTCAATGTCATCTACCTTATCAAGCCCTCTCCTTATCTTATCAAGCGTTTTAACACTTTCTAAAATATCTTCTTTGGTTAAAACAGTATGTTCCAAAGGAATATTAAGGCCTAACCTTTTATTTATTTTTAATCTACCAACTTTAGATAAGTCATATCTTTTAGGATTAAAAAATAAATTTTCAAAAAAAGCTTCTGCTGTTTCAAGAGATGCAGGCTCTCCAGGCCTCATCTTTTTATAAATTTCTAAAAGAGCTTCTTCTCTATTTGATGTTTTATCAATCTCCAATATATCGCGAATAACTGAATCATAATTGTTCTTATCTATATACAACACTTTAATTTCTTTAATACCTTCTGCAATTATCCTATCAATTATATCAGCATCTATTTTCTGATTTATTTCAGCAATCACTTCACCGTCTTCAGTTAATACATCCTCTGCAAAATAGGTCTCAATTAAATCATCTACTGTAACAGGTATATGCTTGATATTAGCATTAATTAATCTTCTTCTAGCAGCTTTAGTTATTTTGTGATTTGCTTTAACTATTACTTCTCCATATTCATCTTTTATATCTTGAGAAAATCTTCTTCCTAAAATCTTCTCAGGATCATAATCAATAAACATACCTTCATCAGTAATGTGAACTGTTTCAACCTCATAAAATTCTGATAAAATATCTTTATCAGTATAACCTAAAGCTTTTAATAAAGTAGTTACTAAAATTTTTCTTTTTTTATCAATCCTTACATGCATTACATCTTTATTATCAAACTCAAAATCTATCCATGAACCCCTATAAGGTATTATTCTCGCACTATATAAATGTTTCTCTACTACACTTTTATCAGCAGTAATATCCTCAAAGAATATCCCAGGTGACCTATGTAATTGATTAACAATAACCCTTTCAACTCCATTAATAACAAATGTTGCCCTCTCCGTCATCAAAGGGATATCACATAAATAAACATCCGCTTCTTTTGCAGACAATACGATTTTTTCCTCAGTAGACTCATCATCATAATTTACCAGTCTTACTCTAATCTTCAAAGGTGCAGCATAAGTAGTATTTCTTTCCAAAGCTTCTCTTGGTGTATATTTAGGCTTTTCTAAAGTGTAATTAACATATTCAAGAACTGCAGACTCATTAAAATCAGTAATTGGAAATATCTCTTGGAATACAGCTTCTAAACCCTTTTTTTCACGCTTATCTGGATCAACATCCATCTGTAAAAATTCTTTATATGATTTTTTCTGTAATTCTAAAAGATCAGGAATTTCTAATACCTTCTTAATTTTAGAAAAATTAAACCTTTCAATAGGTTTAATAATATTTTCCATAATTTTCCCCTATCGGATAGTTTATTAATGATAAAAAAAGGGGCATTTAGCCCCTATTCATATTAAAATTAGATTACTTAACTTCAACAGTTGCGCCAGCTTCTTCAAGTTTAGCTTTAATTTGATCAGCTTCCTCTTTGGTAACACCTTCTTTAACAGGAGCTGGAGTACCATCTACAAGAGCTTTAGCCTCTTTAAGACCAAGACCAGTTATTTCTCTTACAACTTTAATTACTTGTACTTTTTTATCACCAGCACTTTGTAATATAACATCAAAAGATGTTTTTTCTTCAGCAGCAGCTTCACCAGCTCCAGCTGCACCAGGTGCTCCAGCCACCATTGCCACAGGAGCAGCAGCAGATACTCCAAACTTTTCTTCTAATTCTTTTACAAATTCAGCTAATTCTAAAACTGTCATCTTTTCGATAAATTCGATTACTTGCTCTTTTGTAATTGACATACTATTGCCTCCATTTAATTATTTTCTTTTTTCTCTTTAATTGCATTAAGCACATTAAGCAGGCTTCTTGGGATATTAGCAAGCAATGAAACAAAGTTTCTTGCTGGAGCAGAAAGACTACCAAGCATTTTAGCAAGAAGTTCTTCTCTACTTGGGATATCAGCTAGCGCAATAACATCATCTTTAGACAATACTTGCCCAGAAAGATAGCCACCCTTTATTTCAAAATTTTTCAATTCTTTGCTAAACTTTTTAAACTCTTTTGCCGCAGTGGTAGGTTCATCAAAAATTATAGCTATTGCTGTTTGATCAACTAACATTGCATCAAGATCTTCAATATTATTATTCTTGAGTGCAAGTTTCAAAAGTCTATTTTTAACGACTCTAAAGTCGTTTCCAAGTGCTTTAAGGGATTGTCTTACACTGTTTAATTCATGGTAAGTCAACCCCTTAAAATTAGCTAAGTATATAGCATTAGATTTAGATATCTTATCAGTCAAATCATTAACAAGAGATATTTTATCCTGTTTTTTCAATTTCGCCTCCTATAACTCCGGCTGAATCTATCAAAACCGGTTTCCGCAGGATTTACAGCTTACGCTACCTGCTTCTTCAACCAGAGTTTTTTCAAACCTATAATTCGTTTAACACCTTTTGAAAATCCACTTTTATACCAGGACCCATTGTTGTAGAAACAAACATCCCTCTTACATACTGCCCTTTTGCTGAAGCTGGTTTTGCCTTTAACAATGACTCCATCAATGTGTTAATATTTTCTACTAACTTATCAGTCTCAAAGCTTTTTTTCCCAACTGGGGCATGAACTATACCAGCTTTATCAACACGATATTCAATCATACCTGTCTTTAATTCTTTAACAACTTCTTTTACATTATTTGTAACTGTCCCAACCTTTGGGTTAGGCATCAGCCCTCTTGGACCCAATATTTTACCTAATCTACCTACCACTGGCATCATATCTGGGGTGGCTACTGTTTTGTCAAAGTCCAACCAACCATCTTGAATCTTTTTAGCCAAATCCTCATCACCAACAAAATCTGCTCCAGCTTCTTCTGCCTCTTTTGCTTTCTCCCCTTTTGCAAAAACTAACACCCTAACCTGCTTACCTGTGCCATGAGGTAATGTTACAGATCCTCTAACCATCTGGTCAGCATGTCGAGGATCTACACCTAATTTCACAGCTACATCCACTGTCTCGTCAAAATTCGCATATGCAATTTTCTTAGCGAGGTCTAATGCCTCTCGCAGATCATATAATTTCTCTTTATCAATCTGCTTAACTGCTTCTAAATATTTTTTACCTCTTTTTGGCATATCTATTCACTCCTTCAATTCTTTATAATTCGGTCTCTACACCCATACTTCTTGCAGAACCTGCAACTATCTTCATAGCTTTTTCGATATCTTTAGTATTTAAATCAGGTAGTTTTATTTCAGCTATTTTTCTCAACTGCTCTTTAGTAAGTTTTCCAACCTTCTCTCTACCAGGGTTGCTTGCCCCTTTTTCTATTTTCAACTCTTTTCTTATAAGCTCGGACACTGGTGGTGTTTTAGTTATAAATGTAAAGCTTCTGTCCTCATAAACAGTAATAATTACTGGGATTGTAACATCACCCATATTCTGAGTTGCTGCATTAAATGCTTTACAAAACTCCATTATATTAACACCACGCTGACCTAAAGCTGGCCCAACAGGTGGAGATGGGTTAGCTTTACCAGCTGGTATTTGTAACTTAATTTGACCCAAAACTTTTTTTGCCATCTATTCCTCCGCTTATTTAACCAATTCTTTTAACTTGCAAATAATCCAGCTCTATTGGAGTTTGTCTTCCAAAGATCGTAACAATTACTTTTACTTTTTCTTTGTCAGGATTAACTTCCTCTATAACTCCAGTAAACCCTTGGAACGGCCCATCAATTACTTCTACTTTATCCCCTTTTATAAACTTAGAAGCCAACCTCGGAGCCTGTTCTTTAACTAAATCTAACATTACTTTAACATCTTGCTCTGGTATTGGAACTGGATTTCTACCACCCACAAACCCAGTCACTTTCGGAATACTTTTAACTATATGCCAATTTTTAGTATTCATTTCCATGTGAACTAAAATATATCCAGGAAAAGTCCTTTTTTTACTAACCTTTTTCTTCCCTTTTTTTAACTCAACAACATCCTCTGTAGGTATTAACACTTCATCAATCTCATCTTCAATTCCAAGATTTTTAACCTTTTCTTCTAACAATTGTTTAACACGCTTTTCAAATCCAGAATATGTATGAACAACATACCATTGTTTAGCCATTTTTTACCCTACTATCAAATTAATTATTTTAGATAACGCAACATCAACTATCCCAAGAAAAGCAGAAACTATCAGAGTCATAACTATAACAACAATAGTAGTTTGAATAGTTTGATCCCTTGTAGGCCAAACAACCTTTTTTAATTCTTCTTTTACCTCTTCAATAAATCTTTTAAACTTTTCCACAGCTAACCTCTATGAGATAATGGCAGGCCAGGAGGGACTCGAACCCCCAGCCCCCGGTTTTGGAGACCGGTGCTCTGCCAATTGAGCTACTGGCCTGCTTTATTTACTTTCTCTATGAAGAGTATGCTTATTGCAATGTTTACAATATTTCTTTAGCTCTAATTTCCCCTGCATCGTTTTTTTATTTTTTGTTGTAGTATAGTTCCTATTTTTACATTCAGTACATGCAAGTCTTATAATTTCTCTCATATTCCATTAACCTCTATTCAATAATTTCTGTTACAACACCAGCACCTACTGTCCTACCACCTTCCCTAATCGCAAATCTCAACCCTTGCTCCATCGCTATAGGCTGTATTAACTCTACTTCACAGCTGATGTTGTCACCTGGCATTACCATCTCTACTCCCTCTGGTAATGTTATCACTCCTGTAACATCTGTTGTCCTAAAGTAAAACTGTGGCCTATACCCACTGAAAAATGGGGTATGTCTACCACCTTCTTCCTTCGTCAATATATATGCCTCACACTTAAACTTCCTATGTGGTGTTATACTCCCTGGTGCAGCCAATACCTGACCACGCTCTACCTCGTCCTTCTTGATACCTCTTAATAACACACCTATATTGTCCCCTGCTACACCCTCATCCAATATCTTACGGAACATCTCTACCCCTGTCACCACTGTCTTCTGTGTCTCTCTCAAACCTACTATCTCTACCTCATCACCTACCTTAACCTTACCCCTCTCCACTCTACCTGTTACCACTGTACCTCTACCTGATATACTAAATACATCCTCTATCGGCATCAAAAATGGCTTATCTATATCCCTCTCTGGCAACGGAATAAACTCATCCATAGCTGCTATCAAATCCCATATAGGCTTAGTCCACTGCTCATCCTCTGGATTCTCCAATGCCTTCAATGCACTACCCTTGATCACTGGTACCTCATCACCTGGAAACTCATATGTATTCAATAAATCCCTTACCTCTAACTCAACTAACTCTAACAACTCCTCATCATCTACCATATCTACCTTATTCATAAACACTACAATATATGGTACTCCTACCTGCCTTGCCAAAAGTATATGCTCCCTTGTCTGTGGCATTGGACCATCTGCTGCGCTAACAACCAATATAGCTCCATCCATCTGTGCAGCACCTGTAATCATGTTCTTTACATAGTCAGCGTGACCTGGACAGTCTACATGTGCATAATGCCTTGTCTCACTCTCATACTCAACATGCGCTGTAGCAATAGTAATACCTCTTTCCCTCTCTTCTGGTGCCTTGTCAATATTATCATACGCAGTAAACTCTGCTAACCCTTTTGTTGATAATACCCTTGTGATTGCCGCTGTTAATGTTGTCTTACCGTGGTCAACATGACCTATTGTCCCTACGTTTACATGAGGTTTCTTCCTCTCGAACTTCGCCTTTGCCATCGTTCTCCCTCCAACGTCTTTAAAAGCCCACGACCGGAATCGAACCGGTGACCTCGTCCTTACCAAGGACGCGCTCTAACCGACTGAGCCACGTGGGCAAAACTTTTTATACAAAAAAATCAGGCGAAGACACTACGCACTTCGCCCTCTTTAAAATCCATATTTAAAGCGGGCGACGGGATTTGAACCCGCGACCCTCAGCTTGGAAGGCTGATGCTCTAGCCAGCTGAGCTACACCCGCTTAACATGGGGAGAGGAGGATTCGAACCTCCGAAGGCAAACGCCAGCAGATTTACAGTCTGCCCCCTTTGGCCGCTTGGGTATCTCCCCTCAGATTTAAAAAAAGCTGGCGAAGGGACTTGAACCCCCAACCTGCTGATTACAAGTCAGCTGCTCTACCGATTGAGCTACGCCAGCTTTCTTTTAGCGGATGAGGATACTATATAAATTTATTCAACTTGTCAAGTTTTTTTGTAAATAATTAAAAATTTTTATGGCATCTTGAATTTATACCCTTTTAACCTCACTGAAAATACAGGGCAAGGAGCTTTTCTAACAACCTTTTCTGCAGTAGAACCAAATAAGACATGTTCTAATCCTGTTCTGCCGTGTGTTCCAATAACAATCATATCAAATCCACCTTCTTTTGCCTCATTTATAATTTCTAGAAATGGTGTTCCTTTTGCATACTTAATATTATATTTTACATTATTTAGCTCATCAAACTCTTCTATCAATTTCTCCATCTCCTTTTTAGCTGCCTCTTCAAGCTCTTTGTCAAAATTTTGAAAAGTAACCTGTGGTAAATAAAATGCAACAATTTGAGTCTCATCAAAAATAACATGAAATAGTTCTAACTCAGCATTAAAGACTTTTGCAAAATCAATAGCATACGATAATGCATATTTAGATGTTTCAGAAAAATCTACTGGGCAGAGAATTTTATTAATTTTTACCATACATCACCTCCATTACTTTATTGTATTATATCACAAATTGAGATAAATAAAATAAAAAGAAAATAAATGGAGTTATACATGGAGAAGAGATTTAGGAATTTAGTAAATATTGTAAAAAAATTAAGAGCACCCGATGGATGCCCATGGGATAGAGAGCAAAACCTTTACTCACTAAAAGATTATGTAATTGAAGAAACTTTTGAATTAATAGACGCATTAGATAGAAAAGATATTGAAAATATAAAAGAGGAACTTGGCGATCTCTTATTACATATTCTTTTTCATTCAATAATTGCTGAAGAGGAAAACCTTTTCACACTAAACGATGTTATACAAACTATTTCAGAAAAACTGATTAGGAGACACCCCCATGTTTTTGGAAATCAAACTGTAAATAGTTCAAAAGAAGTTATGGTAAATTGGGAAAAAATAAAGAAAGATGAGAAAAAAAATAAAAATGAATCAATATTTGATGGAATCCCATCAAAATTGCCTTCAATCATAAAAAGCTATAAACTTCAAGAAAGAGCTAAAAAAGTAGGCTTTGACTGGCAAAACTCTGAAGAATGTATGTTAAAAGTAGAAGAAGAATACAACGAACTGAAAGAAGCTATAAAAACTGGAGATATTTCTGATATAGAACATGAATTAGGGGATCTAATTTTTGCATTGATTAACTTATCGCGATTTTTAAATATAAATGCCGATGAAGCCTTGCGTAAAGCAAACAATAGATTTGTAGAAAGGTTTAGATACATTGAAAACAGGCTTTCTGCAAAAGGTCTAAAACCTGAAAATGTAACATTAGAAGAATTAGAAAAACTTTGGGGTGAATCGAAAAATAAAAACAATTAATCTTTAAAACCCTATTTAACTTGACTAAAAACTAAATCAGACTATATTAGTCCTATTATAAAATTAGGAGAAGAAAATGAACAAAGAAGCCCTATTAGAACTAAAAAAAGAAATAACCATCATTGAAGACTTTAGTGAAGAATTAGGAGCAGAAGAGTTAGATAATTTGGAAAATGTGAAAGCACAGTTTGACAAAAATTTCAACTTGCTAAGTGATGATGAAAAAAGATGGCTAAATACAGAATTTTTTAAATGGTTAGAAATCTATATTAATGATCTTTCATGTAAATCTCATGGTTGTTCAACCTGCTCTGGTGGTTGTGATATCGAATTTTAATAATTTTTAAGAGAGGTGCTTAGCACCTCTCTTATCTTTTTATTATATACTCAATAATCAATAAAATGTTTATTAGAAGAAAAAGCGTAAAAATAATTTTTCTCTTGTATTTGATATGAAAAGGTAAACTATTATTCATCTGCTTCCAATCATATCTGCTAATATTTTTACATGTCATTTTAATTATTGGAATAAAAAATGGATGAGCTACAAAACAATGTGCATACATAAAATCATTATTCACATCAACTTTAACAATCTTTTCTGTATAATATGTTAAAGCACTTTCTGTACCCTCATACCTTCTTATCTCATTTAATGTTTTCTCACTGACTTTATAAACTTCACCTTTTATATTATTAGCTTTTCCATCAAGAACTGCTATTGGATATCCAGAGTTTGTGAGATACAAACTACCTTTAATACACCCCTCAGCAATAAATTCTGCATCTTTCATATATTTTTCAAATCCTTCAAACCCTTTCATCAAAGTCCCATAAACAAAAATTTTATGGTAATCATCTCTAACCATTATTAATAAACTCCAAATTTTTTATAACTACACTTTTTATTTTCTCTAATATATTTCTTCTATATAAAACTGGCAATGATGTTTCACACCCCAAGCCATATTCTAAAAGATCTAACCATTTATTAATATCAATATCATTTATTTTTACATTCTCTCCCCATTTTAAAATCTCATTGTTAAATGGCAAAATATCGTCAAATTTAAACAAGTTTTTATAAGCTATAAAAATATTTAAAGCAGCTTCATATAAATCTTCTTTTACAAATTTTCTTGATAATCTCATGTGAGTAAACTCTACTGTATCCACAAATCCATATCTATTTTTTCTCTTTCTTGAGGCTACTAAATCTTTCATATTTTTTTCTATCATCCTGGTTTCAATTACTTTATCATCAATTTTTTTAAAATCACCAGTACATAAAAGTAAAAACTTTATAGCGTCTTTTGTTATAAATGGTTTTTTCTTCGTTTTTTCTGTAAGCTGCAATGTTACATGTAAACTATGAGGTTTTATAGGCGTAAATTTAACAGATTCATTAATTAACCAAGCAGCAATTTGGGGAGAATTTGTAAGCGGTGTTGAACTTTGAAAAAGAGAATCATGTTTCGTAAAAGTATATTCTAAAAAACCACCCTTTTTTACAAACTGCTTTAGAGGTATTTCTGCATCTATATACGCTCCAAATCTCCACATAAATTTTAATAAATGGTAGTATTGATATTTTGAAAAATTCATTAATGGATCATGTGTCGAATTCACAAAAAGCTTTCCAGCTCTATGCCCAACATTTGAAAATTCCAATTCAATACCTATTGGTGTATTCCCCTGACAAAAGTTATTATACTCCAAAGTACATTTAAAGGTTTTGCAATATTCTTCTACTCTGTTTGATGCCTCTACGATCAGGTCGTTTATAAATACATCTCTATTAAAATTTATTTGGAAAAACTTTCTATTTTTATTGTAGGCTTTTAAGGCATTTAGAGTTGCGAAAAAAAATGGGGAATAATTCGTATCATATATACAAAGATATCGTGAAATTATTTTTTCATACTTTCTAGCTAAAAGATTAATTACAAAAATAATATACAATATTTTCAAATATCTTAAAAACCAAGATTCGTTCCTATATACCCTCTTATTAAAAAAGAACTCTATTTCATTATCCACTATTTTTTTAAACGCAACTTTACGGTCTTTTCTTTTTATTATTTTATAGTAATCATGTCCAGATAATATATAATAGAATAGTGTTTTATTACTCATGCTAAAGTTATAATATTTTATTCATTAAATTGCAAATAAATTTCACTAACTGGAATAAAACTATTGACAAAAAATAATGTTAGATATATCTAACTTTGACGAAGGAGGTACTTATGCATAAAAAGGAGTATAGAGTTCTTTTAGTGGGGAATCCAAATGTAGGTAAAAGTGCCTTATTTTACAATCTTACAAAAAAATATGCCTCAGTTTCAAACTATCCTGGTACAACTGTTTCTATTTTTAAAGGCAAAACCAATGTAGGCTCTCATCATGAAATAGAATTTATTGATACACCTGGTTTTTACAATTTCAACACTATAACTGAAGAAGAAAAAGTAACTAAAGAAATGATATTAAAAAGAGATTATGATTGTATACTTCATGTTGTAGATGCAAAAAATATAGCAAGGATGTTACCTTTAACAATTCAGTTTATTGAAGCTGGACTACCTACCATACTTGTATTAAACATGTATGATGAATTAGAATGTGAAGGGATGGAAATAAATATAACACACCTTGAGCATGATTTAGGGATACCAGTAGTAAAAACATCTGCTATTAAAAATAAGGGCACGGATAATTTAATGACAAGAATTATCAGTGTGGTTGAAAAAAGATATAATTTTCAACCATTAGATTTTAAATATTCTGATTATATTGAAATGCTTATCACAAAAATAACAAATCTTTTGAAAGATGAATACCCACTTTCAAAAAGAAGTATAGCATTATTATTAATCCAAAAAGATTCAGATATAATAGATATGGTGAAAAATAATGAAATAAATTTTAGCGAAATAGAAAAAATTATAAATAATATATCTGATGATATTCATATTGAAATTGCGACAAATAGGTTAAAAATCTCTCAAGAATTATGTGCAGAACATTTCCATAGCAATGGTGCTAACAAGAATTCAAAAATTAAGTTTTATCTTGATAAATTCACTCTGCATCCTATTTTTGGTTATTTAGCTGTTATTTTAATTCTTTATTATGGCTTTTATAAATTTGTTGGTCAATTTGGGGCAGGCACATTAGTTGACTTTATTGAAACAAAAATTTTTGAAGAAAATATAAATCCATATATTAATAACTTATTTCATAAGGTACTTGGAAATTCGATATTTTTTAATCTTTTTGCTGGAGACTATGGTATAATAACCCTTGGAATAAGATATGCAATTGCCATAGTGTTACCAGTAGTCTCGACCTTCTTTTTCATGTTTTCTTTATTAGAAGATTCTGGCTATCTTGTAAGATTATCAATAATATTAGACAAATCTATGAAAAAGATTGGATTAAGCGGTAGGTCAATAATACCACTTGTGCTTGGATTAGGTTGCGGTACAATGGCAACAGTTGTTACAAGAACTTTAGAAACAAAAAGGGAGCGCTTATTAGTTACATTTTTACTTGCACTAACAATTCCATGTTCAGCTCAGTTAGGAGTTATTTTAGGACTTTTTGAAAACAGTTTTTCAGCATTAGTAATATGGTTTCTAACTATACTAATTGTTTTTGTTATTAGTGGATTCATATTAAAAAAATATACAAAGGGTGCTGGTGCAAGCTTTTTTATGGAAGTTCCTCCATTAAGAATGCCAAATTTAAAAAATGTTTTGTTAAAAACCTTCTCTAGACTTAAATGGTATGCAGTAGAAGTAATCCCTTTATTTATTTTAGCATCAATCTTAATCTGGATTGGTAAAATAACCAAATTATTTGATATTTTATCATATATTCTCTCATTTCCTGCAAAATTAGCAGGTCTTCCTGAAAAAATGGGGGAAATTTTTCTATACGGATTTTTCAGAAGAGACTTTGGTGCTGCAGGATTATATGATATCCAAAACACTTTAACAATAAAAAATCTTATAGTAGCAAGTGTAATTTTAACTCTATTTGTCCCATGTATTGCACAACTATCAGTAATGATAAAAGAGAGAGGATTTAAAACTGCAATGTTTATATTCTTTTTGGTAATACCTTTTGCATTTATTGTTGGGATACTTTTAAATATAATTTTAAATATTGGAGGGTTCTAATGAAATTAATCGATGCTTGTGAAAATAAAAATTATATTGTCACTGAAATAGATAAAAGTGATTCAAGCGCTTTAAAAAAAATATGCTCTATCGGGATCTTACCAGGGCTGAAACTAAAAATTCTACAAAAAAAACCTATGATTATTTTTGAGGTTTTTAACTCTTCTTTTGCAGTGGATAATGAACTTGCTACTAAAATAATTGTTAAAGAAATTGATTAGATTATTGTTTCAAACTTCCCTATAGAGCTATAAAGCTTTTCTTCAAAATTAAATTCGTCATTTATTATATTGTTTTCAAGTGGATACCATTCAATTTTAATAGATTTTAACTTTAGTTCTCTAAATAAATCTTTAAAAGAGATTCCCGTAAATAATTTTACATAAATTATACCCTTTTCTGGCGAATAAAGCCTTATAAGAACATCACCAATTTCAGAAAATTTCGCAAATATAGCAATATAAAAATTTCCACCTTTTTTACTAACTTTTATAGCACCATCTTTTATATCGTATTTGTTTGATTTAAAAGGGATAATCATTTCATTATTTATCAAATAATTAATTTGCAACTTAGTTATAATATCACCTAAATCTTTTTTAATCAGAAAATATTTTGCATCATCTAATACATTTTCATCATTTAAAATCTTTTTTTCTAAAAATAACCCTGAGTTTTTTATCAATTTAAATATTTCATCTTTATCTATACGCTTTAAATCGAAGTTTTCCAATTTTTTTAAAAAATCAAATATCTCACTTTTGCTAAATTTAATTAATACCCCTTTGAGCTTTATAGGATCTAATTTTTGTAAAGGCTCCTTAATTATTTTTAATTCTAAAACAGGTTCAAGCTTTACAACTTCAGCTTTAAACTTACTTAAGGCAAGCTCCGAATTAATAATAGCTCTTAATATTTTACCTTTTATACTAACCAAATAAGTATTATTTTCTAAAAGTTTTAACAATTTTACGCTTACAATTTCACCAGTTTGTAACTTAGGCTCTTTATTGCTAACTATTTTAGAAAGATTAGTGTTATTTATTTTCATTTAGCATTTTAATAACTAAGTTTACCTCAGTAACAGATATATTTAACTCTTTGGCTATCTCTGTTAACTGTCTTCCACTTTTATACAACTCCAATATCTTCTCTTTTAAACTTTTTTCGTTTTCAATTTTGCTCTCTATCATTTCATATTTGTTTAATTTTGTATCAACCAAATCCACCAAATCTTCTAATAAGGATTCTTTTTCCCTGATGCTGTTTTCCAATTTTTCTGATACTCTTTCACTTTCAATAATTAACTCTTTTAATTCATTTACCAAAAAATTTATATCCTCATAGGAGATATTAATTAACTTATTTTCGATACGGTGAAGTTTTATAAATAAAATGAAAAACAGTAAGTATAAAATTCCAATAAGAATAAATGCTATAATCAATACTAAGCCAAAATCCATATTACCCCTTTTTATTCGTGTATAGATTTTTTAATTAACTCACGATCCCTTTCAAACACATACCTTATTATGTCTTCTCTCAACTCATTATCGATATAAATAAATTCAACTCCATAGATATAACCTTTAGAGGTTTTAAACTCAGAAACTATCTTTCCTACTGCAAAAAACTTTACTCTATTTAAAGATTCCCTTATATCCCCCTCAATATACAAATAAAGATTTTTATCAATCGCTTCACTTGAAAAAAACCCGATACCACCACCACTGATATCAACAGCATCAACTTCTAAAAACTCTAAATCTATCTCTCGGCTTGATAGTTGCTCAATTATTAAATCCAGTTTATTATCAATTTCTAATAAAAATCTTAAAATGTACTGCATACTAGTGGTTTCTTTTTGAATAATATTTTTTATTTTATTTGCCATAGTAGATTTTGCTTGAACACTTTTTCTATCCACCAATCTTTTAAAATCGTTTAGTGAATCGATATCTATCAGCTTTATTCGGTATTTACCTTTGTAATCAATCCTATAATGTTCTCTCTTTAACCCTTTTTCAATTTCAGATATTATTTTAAAATAATAAGTATCTTTGTCTCTTCTGATAAATTCCACATCTGCTCCAATCAATACATCACCTTCATACCACAAAGCGTGAATTCTTAGTGAGTTAATCAAAAGTTCTTCTGTTAATCCGTTGGATCTTATACCGAAGTTTTTGTTATCTACAAAAACAGCATAAACTGTCCTTACATCATCATCTTGATAGATTTTTAGTATAACTTTGTTCATCTTACCCCTCTGTATCTATAATTCTACCAGCATCTTCTTCTATTACCGAGATTTTTTTCTTTCTTATACTCTTTCTTCTACTTTTAAGCTTCCTTAAAATTTCCTTTTCTTTCTTTTTTTCAATTATAGGCATTTTAGCATTTTCAATATTTACCACCAACGAAAGATTATTAAGATTTTGTTCTGTAAACTCTTTTGCAACAAAAGCACCTTTATTTAAGCTATTCTTATCCATCACATCCTGAACTTTTTCAGGGTAATTAATCTTACCTACAATGTGTTGTAAATCTTTTGGACCTATTCCAGTCAAATATTACCCCTTTTTATAGACTATACCAGTTTTAAAGTTTTCCATTTCAAAATTATTATTTAATCTATTTAATGTTTCAGAATGACCTAAAAATAAAAATCCAGGAGTGTTAAGATTGTTGTAAAAATGCTCTATCACAACCTTTTTGGTATCAATATCAAAATATATCAAAACATTT
The DNA here is from genome assembly GCF_049472675.1 of Deferribacter thermophilus. Lineage (NCBI taxonomy): Bacteria > Pseudomonadati > Deferribacterota > Deferribacteres > Deferribacterales > Deferribacteraceae > Deferribacter > Deferribacter thermophilus. The sequence continues at coordinate 115,599 of NZ_JAPNXM010000002.1, read as the reverse complement.
CTACAAAAAATAACATCACACTTGCCAATTTTTAGATATAATAATTTATCTGTTAGATTACCCTGCATAAATCTAACCATTTTTTTTATTTCATCTGATAAAAGATAATTTAACTCTTCCTTCTTAAAATATTTAGAAATAATTTGAGGATTAACCCCTCTAAAAGAAACTGATCTATAAATCCCTTCTTGAGCAGTCTTTATTACATCAGTATTAATATCTACACCAATAATATCAATGCGGACTTTTTCAGTAAGTTTTTTCTCTTTCAATGCAATTGCTATACTGTAAGGTTCTTCACCAGTTGAACATGCAGCTGACAATATTTTTATACTTCTTTTACCTTTTAAAATAAGATCAGGAATTACCTTTTCAACCAAATAATCAATTTGCCCTCTTTCTCTAAAAAAATATGTTTCATTAATTGTTACTAAATTAATAAGTCGTTGTATTTCACTTTTACCTTTTATATTATATTTAAGATAATAGATATAATCTTTATAAGATGTAAAGTTAAGCTCATGCAAAAGTCTTGATAACCTATTTTCAATCAAATATTTTTTATTAATAGTAAAAGTTATCCCTGAATGTTTAAAAATCAAATCTGCTAACTCAAAAAATTCTTCATCTTTTATTTTTATAATACCTGTTTGAATCATAACTCACCTAAAACTTGGTAAATTTTCTCCTTAACAAACTTGTTATCTTCATTTTCCAAATGCAACCTCAGAACAGTTTCAATATCATTGTCTCTAATTTGTGATAAAACCTCTACTGCTTTATATCTCACCAACCAACTTTTATCCTTTAAACATTCTTCAGCTATATCTCTCAAATTGTCTGCTTGTAATAAAAACAGTGAATTAAGAGCTTCTTTTCTTAAATCTTCATTTTTTTCAGATAAACATTGATATAAAAAGTCAGAGACATCGATCCCTATCTTTCCCAATGCTTCCACAATCGCCAATTTGACATTTTCAGGAACAGTGTGATAAACAGAGATTAAAGTTTCAACACAATTTTCACTTTTACAAAGCTCTCCTATAGCTTTTACAGCAAAATATGCAACCATACTATCTGAGTCATTTACCAACTTTAATATATCATCTACCTTATCTACTGCATTAATTCTAACTAATGAAGATGCTGCGGTTTCTCTAACAATATTTGAAGGGTGAGATAAATATTTAAAAATAATATCTGATACCTCTTCCTTTCTAAAAAAGGATAACATTTTTAGTATATAAGCCAACAAATAATCATTATTCTCTTTTTCTAATTCTTCCTTCAAAATTTCATAAGATTTATCATCATTTATCAAAGTAAGTGCCTGAATTGCAATTTTTCTAAGCCTTTCATCTTGACTATTTAAAAGCTCTTTTAATCTATCAGCATCATTCTCATCAGATAGCAAAGCTATCGTAGCCGCAGCAGATTCAGCAACATCTATAAACTCACTTTCTAAAAACTCATATATTTTCTCTTTACTTTCAAAATCTTGAAACCATCCTAAAACTGTAATAGCTGCTTTTATGACATTACCCACATCATCATTTAAAGCACTTCTAACCTCGTCTAAAAAGTCTAGATCACCAGCTTTACCAACGGTCAATATGGCATACTCTTTCAATATAGGGTCATCAGATTTGATCAGCTTCTTCATTAAGGTCTTAAATTCATCATTATAATTTTCGCTAATATAGTCTGACAATTTATCTGCCAATTCAACATCTTCAAAAAAACTGATTAATTCTTCTGGGTTGTAAGAGCTAAAATCCACATCAACTTTGAAAACTGATGATAGATTTGTTAACTCAAATAGTTGTAAAATTGTTTCATTAGCGTTAACTATAAAGAATTCTATTCCATTCTCCACACAATATTTATTCAGCTGAATAAATCCAGCTAAAACCTTACTTTGAATATATTCTACTCTACTCAAGTCAAGTTTTACCACTTTGATATTTTCATGATTCTTTAATTTTTCAATAATCTCTTTAAAAATAGTTACATTTATCTCTGATGAAAGATATATTTTTACCTCATCACCAGTTATTTTTAAATCATATAACATATACTACCTCAAAGCTTCACTTTCACTATTAAATATTTTAAAAACTTTATCCAAACCAGTAAAAGCAAACATCTCTTTTAAATCATTGGACAATTCACAAAGTTTTAAGTTTTTCTTCTCTTTATTTGTTTTCTTATACAAATCTATTATTTCCCTCAAACCAGAACTATTCATATAAACTACACCTTTAAAAGATAGTACAACTGTATCTGTACTTTCAAAAAGCTTTAAAACCTCTTCTTTCATACTTTGTCCAGTTTGTGCATTAATTTCACCTTTAAGATAAACAACTTTTTTCCCACTTACATCTTTTACATCCATCTTAACCTCCGCTCATTTTTTTTATAACAAAAATCGTTATATCATCCTCAAAAGGTCTACCCTCTGTAAACTCTTTTACATCTTCTATTATATATTTTATTATATCATCACATTTCTCATTATGAAACATAATTATTTTATTTATTAATCTATCATATCCGTACTGCTCATCTTTCTTATTCATAGCCTCTACCAATCCATCAGTATACATAAAGGCTATATCACCTTCATCCATCTTAAAGCTTCCCTCCTCATACTCCACCTCTTCAAAGGCTCCAAGAAATAAGCCAGAAGCAGTTACTTTACGGACTAGAATTTCAGATTTATCAAAGTATAACAATGGATTATGTCCTGCACTGGCAAAATTGCACTCCCCTGTCACCCCATTCATTACAAGGTAAAACATTGTAACAAAATCATTTGTATAAATATTATCACATAATATTTCATTAACCATACCTAAAGCTTCTGCTGCAGAAATCACATCATAAGTATATGATCTCATTATAGCTCTTGTAATAGCCATAATAACTGCAGCAGGAATCCCATGTCCACTTACATCAGCTACTGTAAACCCCCAGTAGTTATTACTCATTTCTATACAATCATAATAATCACCACCTGCTTGCTCTGCTGGGGTATAAAATGCTCCAAAATCAAAACCATTTATTTCAGGTAGCTTATCAGGCAAAAGGCTAGCTTGAATCTCACCTACCTGTCTTAACTCTTCATCTATTACTTCTTGAGCTTTTTTAAGCTTCTCATTCATTTTAAGCAAATCTTCATTTAATTTCATCATCTGGTACTGCTTTTCTTTCAACTCTTTTTGTTGTCTCTTAATCTCATCTAGCAGGTAAATCTCTTTAGTAGTATCTCTAACACTTTCGACTATATAATTTTCAAACTTATTAAAATATACAGTTAAATTTTTATCATTAACCCTTCTCACACTTTTTGATATTTTAGGATCTTTCATTGGACACTCTTCACATGGTTCATCAAGTCCATAAGTGTTATAACATTTCTTCTCGCTCAAATCATCTAAAGCTCTTCCAGCAAACTCAGACATTTTATAATTTAATAGATTTATAGAATAATCTTGTTCTACAACCAATAAACCGTCACTAATACTATTTACAACCTTATTTAAAAATCGATGTTTTCTTTCTACTTCTTGCCTTTTTAAATTTAAAATGACATTATTAGCCTTCAATTCCTTTGCTTGATGAGTTAATTTATCAATCAAAACCTTTTCGTCAGTTATGTCTTTGATAACTTCTAAAAATATACCTTCTTCCAAATACTCAAATCTACTTCTTAAAATTTTTCTAAAACCACGAAAGTTCAAAGTATCATGGACTATATCTTTACCAAATTTTTTATTTTTTAAGCTTTCCAGCTGACAGTTTTCACAAGGTTCTGTTCGCTTGAATAAAACTGAATAACATTTTTTATCTAAAACTTCATCTTTCCCTTTATCTGTTAGTATTTTTAAGTTATTATTAACATATTGTATTTTATAACTTCCATCAATAATAAGTACTAACTCTTCAATATGATCTAACAATTTTGTAAAATTAATATCTACCATTAATCACCACATAAATTATAACTATTATAAATAGCAATACTATAAAAACAATTGAATTTATAAGCAAGTTTTTAGATAATTTTTTATTTTCTTCCAAATATTCTTTTTTATATTCTTCTATTTCATTTTCTATGTTTTTAAATTTTTCTACAAATTTTTCAATTTCACTTTTGTATTTTTCTACATCCTCCATCGGCTCATATTCTATAATAGCTCCAATATACAAAATAAGTAATTTCACGAAATTAAATAAATCGACTTTTAAATATTGGAACTTATCTAAAAAAGTATACGTAGAAATAACAACAAGATTGGGAAGTAACTTAAACTGTTCCTTCTTAAGTATTTCTTTAATATCATCTGAAATATCATTATAATCCTCAATCTGTTCAACAATTTTTAAAATAGGTTCATACAGTGAAATATATTTATCTACAATCTGTTTTATTAAATTAATTCTAATAACATTTTTTTCCTTTGGAATTTCACGATTTCTCAGATAATTTCTTATAAGCACAAATCCCGAAGGGACTTTTACCTTTTTTCTAATATTTTTCTCTTTTGGTATTTTCTTCTTGTTTATGGCTATTAGAGTCTCAATAATCTCATCAGGGGTAAAAATAAAATACCCTTCTTCGTCAATAATTTCCTTATCCTCTTCTTTTAAAGCACCATTTGTAAAAAAGAACAAAGTTCTCAAATTATTTTCATTCATCAATTTTAAAATTTCTACTGGCACCTCTGATGCCACATACTCCCCATTTTGAACTACTTCTACCCACACTAAAGCCTCTTCCTCTCCACCTCTATGCTTCCAAATTTCACATCGAGTTTTATTGGGGATCTCTTTTAATGTTAGATGAAAAAAATAATTAAAATCTGTCATTATTTCAGATACATAGGAATAAAAATCTGATATTGATATATTATAAAATTGCTCCAAATCGATAACTTCAATCTGATTCATATAGCTCTACTCGTCTATTCTTTTTTGAACCATCAAAGCTATTTGATTCTATCGGATAAAAAGCATCAAATCCAACTACATAAACATTTTCATCAATACCAGCATATTTTTTTACTAACCCTTTTACAAAATTAGCTCTTAATATTGATAATTCATAATTATTCTTAAATTTCTCATTTGGTATAACTGGCAAAGAATCAGTATGACCATATAGATAATATCTCTTACCTTTTTTCAACTTTTTCAATAAGCTAATTGTTTCATTATCGAAATTAAAACTGTATGCTCCTTTTTCAAAATAAAATATTTTTAATAATCTTAACTTATAACTTGGACTAAAAAACCCTTTTTGTATTAAATCTTCATTAGAACTTTCAATTGGGACTTCTTCTATTTTTAATACTTCCCAGCCATTTAATGCTAAATTTTCTTTTGCAGATTCTTTTGAATAATCATAAAGATAATAAGTTGTTATGATCGAATTTGGTTTTTTAACTAATGCCTTATACTTTTTCTTCTCAACGCCACCAGATATTTTTGTACTTAACAGAATTACTAATAGGAATAGGAAGCAGTTTTTTATAATTGTTCTCTTCAATGTCAAAATCCTTTAACGCTTTTTTAAATTCTGAATCGTCATAAACCTTAACAACTTTAAGACTTTTAATAACATCAGCACCACCATTGTAATAGTAAAAAGACTTATAATCTAACTTACTTGCAGTTTGAAATCTAGTATCACCTGTATTCACCTCATAGATAAAAACTAAAAGTACAAAGCAAAAACTATGTATTATTAATTGCTTTAAGTTCATTTATTTTCCCTAACAATTCATCGAGGCTAACCGGCTTTACTATAAAATCATTTATTCCATATAAAGAAAACTTCTTACTATCCTTGATTTCACCTCTTGATGAAACGGCCAAAATGGGACCCGTAAAGCCAGATTCTCTTAGTGACCTAGCCAATTCATACCCATCCATATCTGGCATAAAAATATCAGTAATTACAAAATCGACTTCTAAATTTTTTATAGCAGCCAAAGCATCTTTACCGTTTGTAATCTCAACAACATTTATCCATCCAGTATTGCTTAACAACCTCTTCATAATTTTTCTATCAGTAGCAGAATCATCAACAACCATAACATTTAATCTATGATAATTCTCGTTTAAAGCTGTCGGCACTTTAGATACTTTTGATCTTCTCCTATTTACTCTTGGCATTTTAGAAGCTATCTCCATAATACCAGCCACATCTAAAATCAACCTAACTGCACCATCGCCCATTATCGTTGCACCAGCTATTCCCACTGTACCACCCAAATATTCACCTAAAGATTTAATAACTATCTCTTCTTGCCCAATCAATCTATCAACAATCAGCCCCACTTTTTTCTCTGCTAATGCAACAACAACAACATACATTTCATTGCTAAAAGTAGGTTCTAACTCAAAAACCTCATTTAACCTAATAAGAGACAATACAGATTCCCTTAATTTTAAAACCTCTCTACCTTCAAAGCTGTGAATTTCATTCTCATCGATTTTAACAGTTTCAATAACCGAAACAATTGGTATAGCATAAATTTCTCCTGATACTTCTACCAATAAAGCTTGTATAATAGCAAGAGTTAAAGGCAGTTTTAATTTAAAAGTAGTACCCTTATCTACCTCTGACTCTATTTGAATTATCCCATTTAGCTTTTCAATATTTGTTTTAACAACATCCATTCCAACTCCACGACCTGAAACATCTGAAACCTTCTCCGCAGTAGAGAAACCAGGTCTAAAAATCAGTCCCAAAGCTTCATCCCTGTTTAATGTTTTAGCTTCTTCTGGAGTTATCACACCCTTTTCGATAGCCTTCTTTTTGAGCTTTTCAGGATCCATCCCTCTTCCATCATCTTTAATCTCTACTACAATATGATTCCCTTCATAATAAGCATTTAGAGCTACCAACCCTTTTTCAGGTTTACCTTTCTTTACTCTCTCTTCAGGAGACTCAATACCATGATCCACTGCATTTCTAATCATGTGAATCAATGGATCTCCAATCTCCTCAACAACAGATTTATCAAGCTCTGTATCTTCACCTGTAATAACTAGCTCGATATCTTTTTTTAATTCTCTACATAAATCCCTAACCATCCTTGGAAATTTATTAAAGACCTTGCCTATTGGCACCATCCTTGTTTTCATTACTGCCAATTGAAGCTCTGTGGTTATTAAACCAAGGTGTGAAGTAGTTTCTAAAAGTTGCTCTACCAAATATTCACCTTCAAACTTCTTTTCAAATTCTGCAGAAATTTGTGCTATCCTGTTCCTACTTAAAACGAGCTCCCCAACAAGATTCATCAAAATATCTAATCTATTTACATCAACTCTAATTGTTTGTTCAATCGCCTTTGTGACTTTAGCAATTTGTTTGGGTTCATTTTTTTTAGTTTCTTGTTTAGCAGAATCTTGTTTCCTCTCTTCAGCAGGAGTTATTACTTTACCTTCATTAACCAGTTTCAATTTTTTCATTATTTCAGCAATATCTACTGAATCTGTACCATTTTTTATATCATCAATAAGTTTCTTTAAATTATCCACAAACTCTAAAAGAACATCCATAATATCAGCAGTAACTACCATTTCCCCTTTACGCAACTTATTTAAAATCTCTTCAGCAACATGGGTGAGCTCTGTCAGCTTATCAAACCCAAGAAATGATGAAGAACCTTTTATAGTATGAGCAGCTCTAAAGATTTTGTTTAACAGATCAAGATCATCTTTCCTATTTTCAAGCTCAACTAAGTCTTGATCCAATTGTTCTATTAACTCATTAGCCTCAACCAAAAAATCTTGGATTAAATCATTCATATCATTGTTCATAAAAAACTCCTATAATCCAAACTCTTCTAAAAGTTTGTCAACTAACTCCTGATCTTCTAAAACTTCACTTTTGTTAGAAACCTCTTGTATCTTCTCTGGATCTATTTTATTAGCTTTTAAGCCAAGCTTGATTATTAAATCAGCAACTTTATCTTCAATCTCTTTAACAATCATTAGTAATTTATCAACTTTTTGTTTAGTTATATCCTGAAACTCCAAAGCTGCAATAATATCAAAACAAATATCTTCACCTTCTCTAATATGATCTTTAAGATTATTTATATAGATCTTGGCTTGTTCAAAATTTTTATCTTTAATTGCATTTTTGATGCTTTCCAAAAGCTCTTTGATAGAATCTATATTAAAATTTATTTTATCAATTTCATTTAATATCGACTCCGAAGCACTTTTCATATCATCAATTATATCTCTTAATACCTTTTCAAAAACAGGCAACTCCTCATAGGTGTCAGAAAAAGTATCATTTACCATTTTTAGTTTTTTTAAAGCATCATTAAAATACTCTGCAATATGAAAAAGCTCGCTCTCAGGCCTAATAGTTATATTGATTAAGTCATACTCTCCACTATTTATCTTTTTAGCTATTTCAATTAGCTCATTAATATCCTTTAAATAATCACTCATCTTAATAACCTAATAACTTAAACACCTTCTCTTTTAATGTATCTGGGGTGAACGGCTTAACGATATAATTATTTACTCCACTTTTTAACGCCATCAAAATATCTTCTTTTGCTGCTTCTGTAGTAACCATTAATATTGGGATCTCATTAAATTCAGGGTTTGATCTAATACTTTTTACAAAGGTCAAACCGTCCATCTCTGGCATATTCCAGTCAGTAATTATCAAATCAACTTTATTTTTGGCTATTACATCCAAAGCTTCAACACCATTTGATGCCTCAAGTATATTATTAAAACCTATTTTCATTAAAGTGTTTTTGATAATTCTTCTCATTGTAGATGAATCATCAACTGTTATAATGATATCATCATAAGCCATTAAGACCTCCGCATTTGTTTTTATTTAAGATACAGTATTAAAAAAAAATTATCAATCTTTTAATTTCTTTATCCTTTCAGCCTTGCTTACAATCTCCTTGATCCTTAAACCAAAATAGCCATCAACAACAACCACTTCACCTCTTGCTATCACTTTGTTATTTACTAAAAGCTCTACAGGCTCCTCTGCATACTCCTCAAGCTCTATAATCTTACCTGGACCTAACTCTAAAATATCTTTTAGATACAGCTTTGTCGAACCAATTTTTACAGAAACAGGGATTTCCACATCTAAGAGTAAATCAATATTATTACTACCAGCTGATTCTTTATCTACAAAACCTTCATTAAAATTGCTAAAATCAGGTTCACTCTCTTCTAAATTATCACCAGATTCAATCACACTGTTAAAAGCTGAATCTATGAAAAATATAAATGATGAATCGATTTTCTCAGTATTAATACTAAATTTTAACGATGCATATTCAGTCTCATCTTCCACTAAATCTGTAAACACATCAACAACTGTAAAATTAAACTTTTTGTTATACTTTTCTTTTAAAGGTACATTCAGAGATGAAATAAGCTGTGTTATCAATTCTTTTATTCCATCTTTGGTTTCATCATCTAAAGTATCTTTAGCTTCCCCTTCCCCCATCATCATATAATCTACCAATACTGAAACATCTTTTAATGAAAACAAAACGCCAAAATTGTAATTATTTTCTGTCTCAACACCTTTTATGCAAACTGGATTCTCAATTTCCCCATAAATATCTTCTAAACTTGCTGTAAAAAATTCAGAAATATCTAAGCTTAAATCTTTATTTATAACTGTTTGCAATGATTGAGAAAATTGTTCTTTTACTAAATCAATAAAATCTTTATACTCTTTCATATCCTCTAAATTATACAAATTTTTCACTTTCCTACCTCAACATGTTCTTTTATTACTCTTTTTAATTGTACAGCTTTTTTTACTCCTGATACCCCAAGTTCTACTTCAAATTTTTTCAAATTATTCAAATAAATGTTTGCAAGCTGTGTTGATTTCTTATTTAAAATTACAGTATCCCCCTCTTTTAGAGACAAAATTTCATCCACTGTCAAAATATTTTCACCTAAAATAACCTTTAAATCTATCAATATATCTTCTAATAATAAAAAGATTTGCTCTTCAAAATTTCCAAATTTCCCTTTTTTACCTCCAACGATCCAATCCTGAGAGCTTATTTTCCCCAAAATTGGTTCTAATGTAATTGCTGGAAAACAAAGGTTTATTAAACCGCTTGCCTCACCAAATTTTACTTCAAATACAACCAAAACTACAACTTCATTTTGAGCAACAATCTGAACTACTTGAGGGCTATTTTCACTAACCTCTTTCTTAAATTTTACATTTGGGATAACCTGTCGCCATACTTCTTCAAGCTCTCTTAAAAGTGTATTAATAACACCATCTAATAACCTTTGCTCCAATGCAGTTAATTCTCTGATTTTGTATAAAGGTTGTCCAAAACCACCCAACATCTTATCAACTATAGGGAAAACAATAGAAGGGTTTATTTCAAGTACAATGTTCCCCTCTAAAGGTATCATACTTACAACATTAAAACTTGTGGGATCCGGTAACGACATTAAAAACTCACCATAAGTCATCTGATCCACACTAACTAAATTTATATCGGTAATAGCTCTAAGCATATTTGAAAGTGCAGAACTAAAGTTCCTTGCAAATTTATCGTGTAAATTTCTTAAAGATCTAAGCTGCTCCTTTGAAACCCTATCAGGTCTTCTAAAATCATAGACAGATACTTTCTTAGGGACAAACTCTAAGGTATCAATTTTTTTCTCATCAAGCCCTTCTTCAGCAACAGTTGATAACAGAGCATCAATTTCTTCTTGACTTAAAATATCAGCCATAAACTTTATCCTCTATTTACAATATGCAGAAATTCTTTCGGCAATTTTATCTAATGGTACAACCTCATCTGCAAGATTAGCTTCTACAACAGCTCTTGGCATACCATAAACTACACAACTATCTTTATCCTGAGCAATTACAACTCCCCCTTTTTCTTTAAGTTTTTGTAATCCAATTTTTCCATCAGAGCCCATCCCTGTCATTATCACACCCAAACCATTGCCTCCAATATATTCAACCGCCGACTCCACCATTACATCAACGCTTGGCACATGCAACACATTTTTAGGCTCTACCGAAACTTCTGTATAATAATTCGACCCAATTTTTCTAACCTTTAGATGAAATCCACCCTTAGCAATATATACCACATTTGGCTCAATCTTTTCTTTCCCTTGTGCCTCAATTACTGTCAATTTACTTAAACCATTTAGCCTATCAGCAAGTGATTTTGTAAAATTTGGTGGCATGTGCTGTACAACCAAAACTGGCTTATTCAAATCAGCAGGTAATTTTGGTATAACCCTTTGTAAAGATTGTGGACCACCAGTTGATGTCCCTATCAAAACCATATTAATAGGTATTCTTCTCACCACACTTCTTGGAACATGGCTCTCTTTAGTCTCTTTTATACTCAAAGTTGTCTTAAAGCTCTTTTCGCTTTTTAGAAAACCTAATGTTTTCTTTTTTGCAAACAGTTTTATCTTTTCTATTAGATCCTTTTCTATCTTCATAATACTCAATGTTGCAAAGGACTTATCCTTAGGTATAAAATCTACCGCACCCAGCTCTAAGGCTTTTAAAGTTGCTTCAGCTCCCTCTGTGGTTAAAGAGCTAACCATTATCGTTGGGGTGGGAAATCTTTTCATAATTATTTCTAATGCTTCTAAGCCATTCATAACAGGCATTTCGATATCTAAAGTAATTATATCAGGTCTCAAGCTTTCTACTAACTCTACAGCCTCTTTACCATTTCTTGCAAAACCTGCAATTTCAATCTCTGGATCTTTTTTAAGCATCCCCTCAATAGCTTTTCTCATGAATGCAGAATCATCTACAATTAAAACCTTGATTTTATTCATAATTGTTTCTCCAATCTTTTCTTTAACTTTTTTACAGCAGAATTATGTATTTGGCTCACCCTGGATTCTGTAATTCCTAAAACTTCCCCTATCTCTTTCATAGTTAAATCTTCATAATAGTAAAGCGTAACTACCAATCTTTCTTTCTCGCTTAATTTTTCTATCTCTTCACCTAATATTTCAATCAGCTCATTTTTCTCTATTTCTTCTTCTGGTGTCAAAATATCACTTTTTATGAAATCAATCAATGAGCTATTTTCATCATCCCCAATGCTTACATCAAGGCTTATTTTATCAGAATTTTCTAAAAATTCTAAAAGCTTATTCACCTCAGCCAGTTCAAGATTATATTCTTTTGCAAGCTCAATATTTGTAGGCTTTCTACCAAGTTTTGAGGAAAGGTAAGCTATCTTATCTTCTAAATCTTTTATTTTGGAACGAATATTCCTAGAGAGCACATCAAGCTTTCTAAGATAATCTAATATCGCTCCTTTTACCCTTTTTTCCGCATAATATCTGAAATCTATATTCTTTGTTTTATCATATCTTTTTATAGACTCCACAAAACCATAACATGCTGCCGAATATATTTCATCGATATCCACACTATCAGGTAAATTAGATACTGCCTTCAAAACCCAACTTTTAATTTTCGGAATAAACTCCTTGATTAATTCTTCTTCATCTAAAAGTTCATCATTCAATTTATAATAGGCATTCCCATTCATTATAATATTTTCCTATAATTATTAAACATCTTCTCTATATTTTTGAAAACATATTTTGAAATAATATAGACCACAAAAAATACAATAAAATCTCTAATAAAAACTGTAATATCAATTGTATCTAAATAAAACATCTTAAAACTAAATGAAATCATGAAAGATAGAGTTGCAATCAATAAAGCGATATATCCGTAAACACCTTTCATTTTAACCTCTCATATTTATTAGCTGATTAAAATTAACCTGATGATTTTTATCATTTAGACTCAATATCTTTTTTGAAATCTCCTTAATATTTAAAGTAAAGTCAGTGTTAGGGAAAATCTCCGCCGCAACTTGCTGTTTTGACACCGCTTTTATTAAGTTTGCATCTCTTTTAATACTTCCAAGATAATTTAGTTCTTTTTTTAAAAAGTTTTTTACGACTTTCTGTAGATTGTTAAAAACAGTTTTACCCTGTTTATCACTATTTACCATATTAACAACAACATAAGGTATTAAATGCTCAGCTTGAAAATGAGCCACCTTTATTAGGGCATAAGCATCTGTTATTGCAGTAGGTTCGATGAGAGTAATAATAATAAAAATGTCAGAAAAAATAATGAATTTTAACACATTCTCAGCTATACCTGCAGCAGTATCAAAAATTATAAAATCATATTCTTTATCTAAGTAAAAAAACATCTCTATAATCTTATCAAAATCACTATCAGCCAAATTTGTCAATTCCATAAACCCACTTGATGCAGGAAATACATCAAAACCTTTAACATTATGAACAATCACATCTTCTAATTTAGCAGAACCATTTAAATATTCTTTAACTGTTACATTAGGTGCAATATTTAAAATTATATCAACATTTGCTAACCCTAAATCTGCATCAAACAAAAGAACTTTTTTCCCACTTAAAGCCATACAATAGGCAAGATTTACCGAAAAATTAGTTTTTCCTACACCACCTTTACCACTAGCTATAGCTATATACTTTGCCTTTCTATCTTTTAACCAAGCCATTTTTCTTAAAGCGCTCGCCTGATCCAATGTTAATCTCTCCAAACTTTTTGAATATCACTCAACAACTTCATAGCAATCTTTCTGCCATCTGGAATTTCAATATCTTCTGGAACATTTTGCCCTGTGGTAAACAACAATATTGGAATCTTTTTTAATATTGGAACATTTATTAGTGGGCCAAATCTTCTAGTCTCATCTAATTTTGTAAAAATTAGATATTCAGGTTTTAATAATTTATATCTGTCAAAAGTGTCATACATCTCATCATGATTTGAGCTCATGGATAATACCAAAATAGGAGTAATCACTGGGCTAATTTCAATAAATTTTAAAAGCTCTCTAATTTGAGCTTCATCATATTGACTTCTACCCATCGAATCTAAAAATATATAATCCAACCCAGACAACTCGTAAATATGTTCTTTTAATTCCTCTGGTGTAGATGCTACTTTCAATGGTATATTTACTATATCTGCATAAGTTCTAAGCTGTTCAACTGCACCTATCCTAAAAGTATCGATGGTTATTAGCCCTACTTTCTTTTGTAACTTTAAGCTCAAGGTTGCAGCCATCTTAGCTATAGTTGTTGTTTTTCCTACGCCTGTTGGGCCAATTAAAGCTATAACTTTTTGTTTTAATGAGGAAAAATAATCTTTTTCAATAGGTATTATCTCACCCAAAAGTTGAACCAATAAATTACTTAACTGAGCCCTATTTAACTCCGAGCTTATTCTTTTTTCTACCCTTTTTAAAAACTTATATGCTATAAGATCATCAACACCATTCTTTAACATTATATTAAAATATGGGATAAGCCTTTCGGGTAAATCTGCAGTGTGAATATCATCTTTTGATTTATTCCTTATTTCACTCAGCTGTTTTTTTATTTCACTTATCTCTTTTAATACTACTTCCAACTTATCCAAACCTAGCTTATTTGCAATATCTTCAATGTCTAATTTTTCCTTTTCATATTTAGTATTAACCCCTTTGTCCTTACTCTTTTTATCCGTTTGTGGCTCATAATCTATTGCTGCTGTCACTTCTATCATAGGTCTTGAAAACAAACCAAAACTATTATTTTTGACTATTTTTTTAGTAGATAATATTACAGCATCAGGCCCTAAGTCCCTTTTAATAAGCTCTATTGCTTCTTTCATATCAAACACTTCATATTTTTTTATCTTCATCTCATATCTCCACACTTCCTAATGATTCAATCTGAACATTTTCTGCAATTTCATTATGAGAAATTACATAAAGATTAGGTATAAATTTTTCTACAAATCTTCTAAAGGGGTATCTAATAGGTGGTGAAATTACTAATACTGGGTTTAATCCATTTTCGTTTATCTCTTTAGTTTTATCTATGAGTTTTTGTAACAATTTTTGAGCCGTTGTTGGTTCCATTACCACTTCTCTACCATCATCACCTTGTTGAATATTTTTAGCAATCATTTGCTCAATTTCAGGAGCGAGTGTAAAAACATATAATCTACTATCTGCTGCTAAAAGACTCTCTGTAATTTGACGCTTCAGGGCTACTCTAACCTTTTCAGTTAAATACTCAATATCCTTATTTTGGACACCATAAGCTGCCAATGTTTCTAAAATTGTAGGTAAATTCCTAATTGAAACCCTCTCTTTTAAAAGATTTTGTAATACTCTTTGAACTGTACCGATATCGAGAATATTTGGAATCAAATCCTCTACTAATTTTGGATACTTTTCCTTTAACCTATCAATAAGCTCTTGGGTTTCTTGTCTTCCTAACAACTCATATGCATAACTTTTAATGACTTCTGTTAAATGGGTAGAAATTACTGTTGAAGGATCAACCACCGTCATCCCTTCGATTTCAGCCTTTTCCTTTTCTATCTCATCCACCCATTTAGCTTCAAGCCCAAATGCTGGCTCTTTAGTAGGTATACCATCTATTGATTCGAGATCTCCATCTGGATTCATTACTAAATATTTATCTGGATAAACAGAGCCTGATGCTACCTTTACCCCTTTTATAAAAACCACATAGCTATTTGGCTCTATCTGTAAATTATCTCTAATTCTTATAGGCGGAACTATAAACCCCATTTCTAAAGCAATTTGTCTTCTTAAAGACTTAATCCTATTTAACAAAGTACCACCTCTATTTGAATCAACCAAAGGGATAAGATTAAAGCCTATCTCAAGCTCCATCAAATCAACATCTAACAAATCTTTTACCACTTCCTCCTCAGGGACTTCCTCTTTTTCCTCTTCACTAACCTCTTCTTTATCAACCTCTTTTTCCTTTGTACTCCTCATAAGATAACCTACGCCAAACATTAATATTGATAAGAAAATAAAAGATACTTTAGGCATACCTGGCACCAAGGCAAAGAAAAAGAGTATTCCACCCGCAACAAACATAATCTTTGAACTTTTAAAAAGTTGAGATACAAGCTGCCCACCAAGATCCTCATCATCTCCACTTCTAGTAACTACTATACCTGCTGCAGTGGATACAATCAATGCAGGTATTTGACTTACCAAACCATCACCTACTGTCAAAATTGTAAATATCTTTGCTGCATCCGAAACTGCAAGACCATGCTGAGCCACACCGATAATTAAACCACCTATTATATTTATAGCCGTAATAATTAAGCCAGCAACAGCATCACCTCTTACAAATTTACTAGCACCATCCATAGCGCCATAAAAGTCGGCTTGTCTTTGTATTTCTTCCCTTCTTTTTCTAGCCGTTTGCTCATCTATCAAACCTGCATTTAAATCAGCATCTATACTCATCTGTTTACCTGGCATAGCATCAAGAGTAAATCTTGCAGCTACTTCAGCAACTCTACCAGAACCCTTTGTTATCACTACAAAATTAATAATAACCAAGACTAAGAAAATTATAATACCAACCACATAATTACCACCAACAACAAACTGACCAAAAGCCTTAATTACTGCCCCCGCTGCATCTTCCCCTTCTGCTCCATGAAGTAAAATCCTTCTTGTTGTTGCCACATTTAGAGATAATCTAAATAGTGTGGCTATTAATAAAACTGTTGGAAAAGTAGAAAATTCTAAAGGGTCTCTTATATAAACTGAAACAAGTAAAATTATCACAGCAAAGGTTATGCTCATAGTAAGCATCACATCCAGCAAAAAAGCAGGCATAGGTAAAATCATAACAATCAAAATGCCTACAATTGCTATTGCTACTAATATCTCTGTCTGTTTTAAATATTTTAGAACACCAGTTTCTGCCACTATAAAGACCTCTAAAAGAAATTAGCAATCCTATTGCTTAATATTATTATTTTTCATCTTATACACAATAGCAAGTATTTCAGCAATAGCTTTATAAAGGTTTTCAGGTATTTCTTCCCCTATATCAACCTGTGAGAATAGTGTTCGAGCTAATGGTGGATCCTCATGAATAAAAACTCCATGCTCCTTTGCTATCTCCTTTATTTTAAGAGCCATTAATCTTTGCCCCTTTGCTACAACGATGGGAGCCTTATTCTTATTTGCATCATACTTTAATGCAACAGCATAGTGAATTGGGTTTGTAATAACAACATCAGCTTTAGGAACTTCTTCCATCATCCTTTTTCTTGCCATTTCTCTTTGCATACTTCTGATTCTTTGTCTAATAAGAGGATCCCCTTCCATTTGTTTAAATTCTTCTTTTACTTCCTGTTTTGTCATTTTCAGATCTTGCTCATACTGCCATTTTTGGTAAAAAAAATCTAAAATTGCCATTAAAAGTATTAAAAGACCTATTTTGAAGCATAATTCAAAAACCAGCTTGCCTAAAAATACTAAACTTGAAAAAGGGTCTGAATCGGCAAGCACTAATATTTGGTCAATTTTACCTTTCACAATTAAGTAAGCCACAAACCCAACAACAAATATTTTAAATAGTGATTTCAACAACTCTACAAAACTTCTTTTTGAAAAAAGATTCTTCAAACCATTAATGGGGTTTAATCTATCCCATTTCGGTTCCAACGCTTTAGGAGATACTAAAAAACCAAATTGTGCCACATTTACTAATAATCCCACTGTAATTAACAAAGCAAAAAAAGGGATTAAAACTTTTAAATAATATTGAAAAGTAAAATTAAACAACTCAATAGTGGAATTTTTCGTAATAATATAATTTGTTTTTGAAAGGATATGTTTTATAAATTTAGAAAAACTTTCAATTAAATATGGGGTATAAAAATATAAAAAAATAACACTAATAAGGAAAATAACAGCAGTTGACAACTCTCTACTTTTTGGGACATTACCTTCTTCTCTTGCTTTTTGCCTACGCCTAGGCGTGGCCTCTTCAGTCCTTTCAGCATCCCCTCTTTCAGGCATTACCCACCTAAAATTTTAAACAGGGTATCAATATCTTTTAAATATTGTAAAAATATTTTTTCAAATATCCTATAAAAGTAAGATAAACTTAGCGTTAAAACAAGCAATCCAAAAGCTATTTGAACAGGAAAACCAACAATCAAAACATTCATTTGAGGCACTAATCTCGCCATAATCCCCATTACAACATGCAATAAAATCAATGTTACAAGTATAGGTGCCACAATTTTTACTGCCGTTAAAAAAATAGTACCAAATCTTACAACCAAATAGATATAACTTTCGTTTTTAAATACAAACCTACCTAATGGAACATTTGTAAAAGAATAACTAATAGCTTTAATAATATATAGATGCCCATTAATTGCTAAAAAAATCAAAATCATTAGTATATTTTGAAATTGAGCTATAATAGATACTTGTGTATTTGTTTGTGGATCGAGTATATTTACCACTCCAAACCCCATCTGGAAACCTATTAATTGCCCACCAAATTGAACTCCTGCAAAAATAAATCGTGCCAACAAACCTGTTGCTATACCAATTAACAGTTCTTTTATAATTAACAACATCAAAAGTAATACAGGTATATTTTGAAAAGATATATCGGGGATACTACCTTTTAAAAGTATGGCAATTATTATAGAAATAAATAGTCTTAATCTAGCATCAACCACACCACTACCAAAAATAGGTGCTGTGAACAATATCCCATTAACTCTAATTGCGATTAAAAAGAAAGTTAATAAAAAATCTGTATTCAATAAATCATAAAAAGAATTCATCACATATTTTATTACCCTTTAGCTGCTTTATCTAAATATTCCATATATTGCACTCTTTCTAAAGCTTTTAATTCATCAAAACTATCCACCGCTTTCCCTTTTATATCTTTTAAAGATTCTACATTTAAATCATCTAAAATATTATTTAGATTATTAATGAGCTCTTTTGCATACGCTAACCCTTTTTTATAAAATATTGTTGCGAGCTGAACTACAGATGCCCCCATAAATAAAGCATCAACTATCTGCTTTGCAGTATGAAAACCTGTTGTAGCAGCAACATCAATATCCAGCTGGCTATATATCACCCCTATCCATCTCATCACATTGTAGCACTCTTTATCATTACTAAAGTAGTTAACTGGAACAAACTTCTTTTCCACATAATCATAATTTACCTGATAATACCTATTAAAAATGACTACAGCATCAGCACCAGCATCTTTTAATCTTTTAACCATATTTGGTATAGAAGAAAAGTAAGATCCAATTTTTACTGAAATAGGGATATTTAATCTATTTTTCACCTTATTTACGATTTCCACATATGTATCTTCTATAGCTCTTGGATCATCATTAATATTGAAAGAAATATACGAAATATTTAACTCCAATCCATCTGCACCAGCATCTTCTATCGATTTTGCAAAATCTAACCAAAGTTCACTATCGATGCAATTAACACTGGCAAAAATAGGTATTTTAACCCTTTTTTTTGCTTCTTTTATTATTTCCACATATTTAGATGCACCATAAGATAATATATCTATACCATAATCGTAAGCCTCTGGATGAAAGGTGTCAGAAACTGCACCCATCTTATTTTTAATAACTTCTTCAAACAAAGATGGTAATACTACTGCAGCTACACCATTTTCTTCAGCTTGACATAAATTTTCTACTTTTTTACCTAAAGCACAACTTG
Organism: Deferribacter thermophilus; assembly: GCF_049472675.1. Lineage (NCBI taxonomy): Bacteria > Pseudomonadati > Deferribacterota > Deferribacteres > Deferribacterales > Deferribacteraceae > Deferribacter > Deferribacter thermophilus. The sequence continues at coordinate 95,920 of NZ_JAPNXM010000002.1, read as the reverse complement.
CCAAAACTATTGGATTTTTTAACTCATAACCCATATAAAAACTTTTCAAATCTGCCATAAACTTACCCCTCTATTCTTTTATTAACACTTCTCTTGGTTTTGATGTTCCATCACTGGGAGCAATTATCCCTTGTTTTTCCATTATTTCCACAATCCTTGCAGCTCTATTATACCCTATCCTCAAATATCTTTGTATCATTGAAATTGATGCATACCCTTTCTCTTTTACAAGTTCAAGAGCCTCATAATACTTTTCATCTAATTCACTTTCATCCAAATCTTCATCACTTTCAGCTTCTTCTTTGACAAGCTCCATATTATAAACTGGTTCAGCTAAATCTTTTAAATAATTTACAACTCTATTTATCTCACCTTCACTTACAAAACAACCATGAATTCTAATCGGCTCACTACTACCTGGAGGGATAAATAAAGAATCCCCTTTACCAAGGAGAACTTCAGCACCATTTTGGTCTAAAATAGTTCTTGAATCAGTTTTTGAAGACACCCTAAAAGATAATCTTGCTGGCATATTCGCCTTTATTATTCCAGTTATGACATTGACAGAAGGTCTTTGTGTTGCCAAGACAAGATGTATGCCAACCGCCCTTGCCATCTGAGCAATTCTTATTATTGCTTGCTCCACCTCTTTTCCTGCAACTATCATCAAATCTGCAAACTCATCTACCACTACTACCAAATATGGAAGCTTTTCTCCCCCTTCTTTAGCTACCAATTGATTATAAGAAATAATATTTCTTACTTTCCTTTCAGCTAATATCGAATATCTATGCTCCATCTCTTCAACAACATTTTTTAAAACATTTGCAGCCTTCCTTGGATTTACCACAACAGGAGCAGCAAGATGAGGTATCCCTTCATAAACACTAAGCTCCACCATTTTGGGATCAATCATAACAAATTTTACATCTTCATAGGATGACTTAAACAAAATTGAAGTAATAATACCATTTATTGCAACACTTTTTCCACTACCAGTGGTTCCAGCAATCAATAAATGTGGCATCTTTGTAAGATCTGTAATATATGGTTTCCCAGCTATATCTTTACCTAATACAACTGTTAAAGGCGACTTACTTTTTACAAACTCTTCAGCAGAAAGCAGCTCTTTCAAATATACAGTTTCTCTTTTTGCATTAGGCAACTCAATACCTACAACAGATTTTCCTGGTATAGGAGCAATAATCCTAACACTTATAGCACTCATAGCGAGTGCTAAATCACTTTCTAAATTAGCAATCTTACTTATTTTAATCCCTGGCGCAGGTTCAAACTCGTATAAAGTAACTACAGGTCCTGGTTGTATATCCCTAACTTTACCATCAACACCAAAATCTCTTAGTTTTTCTTCTAAAATCTGAGCATTTTTTCTTAATTCACTTTCTGAAATAGAAGTAACCTTACCATTATAATCATCCAATAAATCAATAGGTACATTGTATTTTGCTTTAGAAGCCTTTTTCACATTACTAATTTCGCTAATATTTAAATCATTATTACTATCTTCTGTATAAATAGTTTTTTCTATCTCTTCTTTTTCTTCCTCTGCACTTTCAACTATCCCATTTTTCTTTCCACCATTTTTATTATTCTGTTTTTTCTCACTTTTTTTCTTTAATCTTGGAAATGAAGGTAAACTAAAGTTTAATTTCCAGGCAAGCAAATCCTTACTTATGAAAAATAATGATAAGATAATCCCAAAAAATGAAAAGATTATAGCGCCTATCTTGCCCAAGATATTTACAAGCAGATACTTACTAAATATTCCAAGTAACCCACCAGCCTGCTTTGCATGAAAATAAGGGTCATTTTCTAAAATAGCCCCTAAAATAAATGAACAAAAAACAATTAAAGAAAAAAAAGAAAGGAACCTACCTATTATAGCATTTATCGATTTCCCTTTAAAAATGTCAACTAATACAAAAATCAAAGATAAAATAATCAATAATATTGGCGCACCAAAAACTGTACCTAAAAGATCAGCAAAATATGCACCAATTTTTCCAAAGCCATTATTAACATACAGTTTTAAATCAGTAAAAACAATATTACTAAATGATGGATCTTCTGGAGAGTAAGTGAATATTGACACAATAAAAAACACTAAAAAAAATAAAATAGATAATACTGATAAAATCTTCCTCTGTTTACTATCTAAAGCCATACTACTGTTATAAACCCCACTATTAGACAATATATAGCAAAAATAGTTAATCGACCTTTTTTAACTAAAGGTATTAAAACAGCTAATGCAATCAAACCACTGATAAAAGCAACAAGCATACCTATTAAATAACTATTTAGGTCAGATATCATAGAAATATCTATTTTTCTCAACTGTAAAATTGTTGCACCAAAAATAGCTGGTATTGAAATCAAAAAGGAAAACTCTGCAGCTTCCTCTCTCTTTACTCCCAGAAAAATTGCAGCAGCAATAGTGGAACCTGACCTCGAAATCCCTGGTATAACAGCTAACCCCTGAACAATACCTAAAAGAAAAGAGCTCTTACCATCAACTGGAAGTTTACCACTATATCTATCTGAAAGATACAAAATTATTGATGTCAATATTAATGCATAGCCCACATATACGGTAGAGCTAAAAAGTTTTTCTGCATATTTTTCTAAAGAAAACCCAATAATACCTGTAGGTATCGTAGCAATAATAATCCCCCATAAAAACCTTTTATTTTCAAAATAATCAATCCTGTATTTTCTTATAAACATGCCAAAAAATGCCTTTATAATCTTAGATAACCTCTTTCTAAAGTAGATAATAACTGCCATCATCGTAGCAAAATGCAATAATGTATCAAACAATAAGCCTGGCTGAGAAAAACCTTTAATTAAAGATTGCGCAATTACCAAATGCCCACTTGAGCTTACTGGCAAAAACTCTGTTAACCCCTGTATCAAACCTAAAATAATAGCATCATTAGTTTGCATAAACAATCCCTCAATTAAGTTAAATATTTAATTACTGGCCTTCTATCAAACCTTTTCTTAAAAAACCTTTTTACAAGATTAACAACCATTTCTTCCCTACTAATATCTGATTGTAGCATATTCTCTTTAACAAAACATCTCAATCTATTTTCATCTTCTTTAGTAATACTAAAACCTATCGTTTCAAACTTAAAATCATCTATAAAATCATTGACCAACACAATGCCATCCCTAGCAAGATTCTTTTTAATTTTTAGCTCATCCTCAGTTAATATAAAATCACCTCTAGAATCAATATATCTTTTGTTTATATCAAAATGATCTTTAGATTTAAGCACCCCTTTTTCAAATTTCAAAATATCTCCATCTTCTGCAAAAACTCCCTGCGTGTCAACATGATAGTTTACTTCATTCAAAAGCTCAATATGAATTTTTAAATGTCTATATTCTCCATGTATTGGTATAAGGTATCTTGGCCTAATAAAGCTCAACATCAATTTGGCTTCTTCTCTTGAAGCATGTCCCGAAACATGAATTTTTTTTTCTTCAATATCAACAACCTCAGAACCATAATAATAGAGTTTATTTATCGTGTTATTTAAATTTATCTCATTACCAGGGATTACTCTTGCAGAGATAATAAAAAGGTCACCCTTTTTTGCCTTCAAAAGTTTCCTTTCATTTGCAGCAATTTTATAAAGAGTTGAATTTACTTCCCCCTGACATCCAGATATTATGAAACACACTTGATTATCTTCCAATCTATTTGCCTCCTGCAAACTGATAAGGGTATCTTCCTTAAAACTTAACAGCCCCATATCCCTTCCAATCTTAACTGTTTTAGTAACAGAAGTTCCATCAACAACAATTTTTCTCCCAATCTGCTCACAAATTTCTATCACCTGCTTTATCCTATCCAAATTAGAAGAAAATGTGGTGAAAAAAATTCTACCTTGAGCCTGTAAAAAAACATCCAATAAATCCTTGAAAATTGAAGATTCAGAAGGTGTTAAACCATCATTAACCACATTTGTGGAATCACTCAATAAAGCTGTAACCCCTCTTTTGCCCAATTCCATAAATTTGTGAACATCAAAAGGCTTTCCATTTACTGGTGATTGATCCATCTTATAATCAGACACATGCAAAACCTTTAAATCATCATTTTCAATAAATAATGCATAAGTATCCTGAATAGAATGTGTAACATTCACAAATTCTATCTGGAATTCGCCAATAGAAACAACACTACTATCTTTTACTATTTCACTATCAATCTTAATCTTTTTCTCAAAAAGCTTATGCTCTAATAATCTCAATGTTAATTCACCACCATACACCTTCAAATCAAAATCTTTCAAAAGATATGGCACACCCCCTATATGGTCTTCATGACCATGCGTTAATATGATAGCTTTTAATTTATCTTTTATTTGGTACAAATAGTTCCAGTCTGGTATTATCATATCTATACCAGGATAATTATTATCGGCAAACTTAACCCCACAATCCACCAAAAATGCCGTATTTTCACTCTCATACAAATACATGTTCATCCCAATTTCACCAACACCACCCAAAAAAACTATACTGCTACTCATCAAAGCCTTCCAGATTTGAAATATCCATAGGTTAATAAAACCCCCATAATAAAAGAAAAACAGATCCCTAAAGCGCCAAAAATTGAAACCCCATACAATTTGGGACCAAAACCTTCTATCAACATTATTGTACTTGATAAAACTGTAGATGAAATTAAGATACTAAAACCAAGCCTATTAAAAGCTTTGTCATGATGCTTTATATATTCATCAAAACTTTCTATTAAATGCTCAACATTTTTTTCGATTTTATATACTTGTTTCTTGACCCTTGCATAATCTTCAGGGATATTTTTGAAAATATTAATATAACTTTCCGTAAATTTTAATAGTTCTTCTTTGAAACTTTCAAAATTATAACTATCTTTAACATATTTATATGCATACTTTTTTGCAAATTGCAGCATATTAAATTCTGGATACAATTTTTTCCCTGTTGCTTCTAAAAACATAAATGTTTTCATAATCAAAAAATAATCTTTTGGAAAATAAAACCTATATTTCCTAGCAACTTTAAATATACGCTCAAAACTCTTCTTAAAATTAATCCTATTCAAATCTTTACCATATACAGGCAATAATGCATCCATCAAATCAGATTTTATTGCTCTTAAATCACTCTCATCATCAATTATCCCAAAGGAAACCAGCTCATCCACAAGTTTATTAACATTAAAATCGATTAGATAAGAAAAAACTCTACTTAAATGAACAAGTAGCTTATCATCAATTTTCCCTATAATACCAAAGTCTAATAATACAAGATTCCCATTTTTATCCACTAAGAAATTTCCAGGATGAGGATCTCCATGAAAAAGATTTAATTCAAAAACCTGTTTCAAATAAAATTCAACGCCTAAAGTTGCAAGTTTTTTTGTATCATATCCAAGACTTTTAAGAGTGCTTACTTCATCGATAGAAATCCCTTCGTGATAGCTCATTACAATAATATCTTCATTACATAGCTCTTCAACTACTTCAGGTATTATTACACCAGGAAAATATGCAAAAAACTCTTTAAATTTTTTCATATAAGCAATTTCTATTTCAAAATCTAATTCTCTTTGGATCTGAGAATAAAATTCACTCAGGTATTCAGTAACTTTAAGTTCCTTTGCTTCAGGGATATATTGCTCAGCAAGGCCTGCCAACCATAAAATAATTGCAAAATCCGTATCAATAATCTCCTTTATATTGCCCCTTTTAATTTTAAGGACAACATCCTTCCCATCAGTTGTGACTGCATGATATACCTGAGCAATAGAAGCTGCAGCTAAAGGTTCAACATCAATCTTTATAAAATATTTGTTCAAATCTCCATATTTTGCCTTTAACCTTTTCTCAACTTTTTTAAATGGCTCAGCCTTTACAGAATCATGAAGCTTTGTGAGCTCTTTTATAAAATACTCTGGTAAAATATCATCCCTTGTACTTAACATTTGCCCCAGCTTAATGAAAGTAGGGCCAAGCTCTTCAAGCATCAACCTAAATCTTACTTCAACAGGGAGCTTTGCACTCCTTTTGTATCTTCCAAATGTTACAATCTTTTTACCAAAACTGATCAACGAAGATAGATAGATATCATCTAAAAACTTACCAAAACCATGCCCAGCTATAATAAACAGAATTTCTCTTAATCTGTTGATATTTCTAAACTGCTTAGTAAAAAACACCTAACACCTCAAATATATTTGATTTTACCACATTGTATACTATTTTCAATAAAATAGATTAAAAGAACCCATTTCAACAAAAGAATATTTAATCATTTACAATTACAATCAATAACCTTTATTTATTTTTTTCAAACAAAACTACTTCAAACCTATTTCCACCATATTTATTTTCATAAACAGATACAAACCCTTTATACATTTGAGAGATATGTTTTACAATTGCAAGCCCCAATCCTGTCCCAGATTTCTCTTTATTTCTTGATTTTGATACTGTATAAAATCTTTCAAAAATTCTTTTCTTTTCAGCCTCAGGAATTATAGGACCCTCATCATCAACATAAACAGTAACACTTTTTAACTGACCCTCTTTTTTTACCATTACATACACATTTTTCCCCATAGAATATTTTATTGCATTATCAATCAAATTTTTTAATACGCTAATGAGATGAACTTTATGAACAAAAATTTTTTCTTTTGTATACTCAAAAAATAATTTTTTTCCGCAGTTTTCATAATTTAACCTTAATTCATCAATAACATCTTTTATACAAATTGGATCTTCAACAACAAAATCAACCTTTTCATGCTCAAGTTTATGAAGATAAATGACATCTGTTACTAACTCGTTAAGTCTTTGCACTGCATCATAAATTTTGTTTATAAAGAGTTCTCTTTTTGATTCTTCAATATTTTTATTAAGCATCAAAGTTTCTGCATAGTTTGCAATTAAAGCCAGAGGAGTTTTTAATTCATGTGTCAAATTCCCTATTATTTCAGTTTTAAAACTATTATAATTTTTTTGTGCCGTAATATTTGACATTATGATATAAAATAAATTTTTGTTTATGTCCCCCTTTTTAATTAAAAAAACTTCACCCTTATAATTAATTTCACATTCATACTTAATCCCATCTAATATTTCATTAAAAAAGTTAATCGATTCTAAATGTCTTAATGCAGCATAAATATTTTTATTTAAATCAGTTGGAGAAAAACTAAATAACTGAGCAGATGTATTATTAAAATAAATCAAATTTCTCTTTTCATCATAAACAATTATTGCGTCACTAACTTTATTCAATAAAGCAAACAGATTTTCTAAAGTTATCATTCTAATTTGTATCCAATTTTAGGTACAGTCTTTATTAAATTACCATAATTGCCAAGTTTTTTTCTCAATGAAGCCACATGCGCATCAACAGTCCTTGTAAACAGATCCGCATCATAACCCCATATATGGGTTAAAAGCTCTTCTCTAGTATAAACTCTACCAGGATTTTTTAAAAGAAGCTTAAGTAGTAAAAACTCCTTATAGGTAAGGTTTATTTCCTCATTATCAATAAAAACTTTTGCTTTTTTTTCATCAAGAGCAATCTCTTTAAACTGTAATTTATCTGACTCATCATCAATTTGGTTCATCTTCAAAAATTTTTTAACTTTGGCTATTAACACTCTAATACTAAAAGGTTTTGTAATATAATCGATCGCACCCAATTCTAGATGTTCTACAATAGATTGTTCTTCATCTTTTGCAGATATAATAATTACAGGTATTTTCTTAAATTTTTCATCAAATTTAATAATTTTTAAAAACTGTGTCCCTTTTAAACCAGGGAGCATCAAATCAAGTAAAATCAGATCAGGGACTATTTGATCCATTATAATAATTGCATCGTTAGCATTTTCAGCTTCAATACAGTTAAAACCAGCATTTGATAAATTAAACGATATTACCTCTCTAAGAGCACCTTCATCTTCAACAATCAATATAGTTGACATTTTTAAAGGTCTTCAATATGAATATGCCTAATCACTTTCCCTGTAGCCATAAAATAAACTAATTCAGCAAGGTTTGTAGCATGATCAGCTATCCTTTCTATTGACCTTGTAATAAACATTAACGAAATAGCACCTTTAGTTTTTCTGATATCCTCAGCAATATATGTCAATAGTTCTCTAATTATTTGCTCATGCAAACTATCAATAAAATCATCCCTTTTGATGATTTCCAGTGATTTTTCAACATTTTTGTCAAAATAAGCATCAATAGCATCTTTAACCATCAAACCCGCAGCATCAGCCATTTTTGGTAAATCTATATATGGTTTAATAGGTGGAATCTGATTTATCTTAATAACCTCTTTTGCTATATCCACATTGTGATCACCAATTCTCTCTAAATCTACGATTAATCTCAATGCAGTAACAATACTTCTTAGATCAATAGCTTTTGGATTGTATAATGCCAAAATTTCCAAGCATAATTTATCAATATCTACATCTAACTTATCAACTTCCTCATCAAGATCGATAACCTTTTGCGCTAAATCAGAGTCCCTTTCCACAAGAGCTCTTACATTATAGCTCAACATATCAACAACTAACTGAGACATCTTTGCAATTTTTGTTTTAATTTCAATTAATCTTTCTTCTAACGCTTTCATAGCACACTCTATAAATTATCGTTATAACATTCTTCTAACTTCATCTTTAATACTACAAACTCAGATTGAGAGATTTTCCCATCACTTTCAAACTGCTTTCTCAAATTTTTATATTCATCAATAAGATCCATTTTAAAGCTATTTTCACACACTTCTAAATCACTCTTAAGCGCATTTTCTTCAGACTTACCTATAGAAAGATTTGCTGTAAAAATGATGTATAATACCAATAATAAAAATCCAGCTAAAGCCTTAATTATAAATTTGCCTTTATCCCCTTTTCCCATTTTTTCCTCCAAATATTGATATAACCGTTATAAATAGCATAATAATAAGATTATCAAATATTTCAACACCATTTTGTAATGATTTTTTTATTAACCAAATCTACCTGTAATATAATCTTCTGTCATCTTTTTATTTGGTCTTGTAAATAGTGTAGAAGTCTCATCATATTCGATAAGTTCTCCAAGATACATAAATGCCGTGTAATCAGAGACCCTTGCAGCCTGTTGCATGTTGTGTGTTACAATAATTATAGTAACCATCTCTTTTAATGAATGTATCAAATCTTCAATCTTACCTGTTGCTACTGGATCAAGTGCACTTGTTGGTTCATCAAATAAAATTACTTCAGGCTCTACAGCAAGAGCTCTTGCAATACACAATCTCTGTTGTTGCCCACCTGATAATCCACTTGCTGAATCATTTAACCTATCTTTTACCTCATCCCAAAGAGCAGCATCTTTTAATGCTTTTTCCACACGATCACTTAATTCCGATTTATTTTTAATCCCTTTCAGTTTTAGACCATAAGCCACATTGTCAAATATACTCATTGGAAATGGTGTAGGCTTTTGAAAAACCATACCTATCCTACTTCTCAATTCTATCAAATCGATCTTATCTCTTAATATATTTTCACCATGAAATAAAATCTCTCCCTCATATTTATTCAAATGGTATAAATCATGCATCCTATTAAAACATCTCAAAAAAGTTGTTTTACCACAACCAGATGGGCCTATTAAGGCTGTCACCTTCTTCTTGTAAATATCCAAGTTAATATTTTTCAATACTTTATTCTCACCGTAGTAGAAATTAAGGTTTTTTACTTCAAATATCACTTCACTCATCTTTTGTATCTCCATTTTATCAGTAATCTTGCAATAATAGTTACTATCAAAATTGTAAATGTTATTATAAAAGATGCTGCCCAAGCTTTCTGATGCCAATCTTCATAAGGCCCCATAGCATATTGAAATATTGTAACTGTTAATGAAGGGGTTGGCTCATTCAAATTCATGGTAAAAAATGAATTATTAAAAGAAGTAAACAATAATGGAGCAGCTTCACCTGCAACCCTTGCTATTGCCAAAATTACCCCGGTTAAAATACCAGTCGCTGCACCTTTATAAACTACATTTAATATCACTTTATAATATGGAGCACCCAGAGCAAAAGCAGCTTCTCTTAATTCATTAGGTATCAGCTTCAACATATCTTCAGTAGTCCTGACTATGATTGGTAACATAATAATTGCAAGAGAAACACCACCAGCCCAGCCACTAAAATGCCCAAGTGGTCTTACCATAACAGCATATACAAAAGTACCCACTACAATTGCAGGAATACTTATCATTATATCTGCAAGTGTACTTACAAACTTTGCTAATCTACTATTTCTACCATATTCAGCTAAATAAGTCCCACCTAATATTCCTAGTGGAACACCAATAACTGTGGCTACTAAAACAATCAAAATTTGACCTACAAATGCGTTTCTCAACCCTCCACCTTCTATGCCCGGAGGAGCTGGATCTTCCAAAAAGAGAGAAGGTGTTATATACTTTATCCCTTCTTTTAAAATATCATATAAAATAAACACTAACCAAAAGAGCCCCAACATTGCACAAAAAAATGCAATTGCCAAGGCTACCATGTTTATAATTTTTCTTTTTCTAATGTTATTTCTCACTTGCACGCCTCAACATGTATTTAGCAAAAGCAAGTATAACAAAGCTTGATATAAAAAGTATCAATGCAAGATAAAACAAAGAGGATAGATATAAGTCGGAATCCGCTTCTGTAAATTCATTTGCAAGAGTTACTGTAATTGTAGCTGCAGCATCAAAGAGAGAAGAAGGGATTTTATGATTATTTCCCAAAACAAAAGCAACAGCCATCGTCTCACCAAGAGCCCTTCCAAGCGCAATAACTATACTACCATAAATTCCAAACTTAGAATGAGGCAACATTACATCTCTAATAACTTCCCATTTTGTAGCTCCCATTCCATAAGCTGACTCTTTTAATACTTGCGGAGTCAGGTTCAATGTGTCCCTTGTAATACTTGCAATAAAAGGTATCAACATAATACTTAAAACCATACTAGCAGTCAAAATATCAATACCTAAAGGTGTGCCCGAAAACAGTTTTCCAACAATAGGTATTGGTGATAAATATTTTTGCAAAAAAGGTTCAATGTAATTTCCCATAATTGGAGCAATTGTAAACAAGCCCCACATACCATAAATAATACTTGGTATTGATGCCAACATCTCAATAGTAGTTCCAAAAGCACCTTTTAAAAAAGGTGGACAAAGCTCAACAATAAAAATAGCTATCCCTATAGCAACAGGAATAGCAAAAATTAAAGCCAAAACTGTAACAACCACCGTACCTGTAAGCATTGTTGCAGAACCAAAAATTTCTGCTACAGGATCCCATGTTTTTGTAAACAAAAATTTAAATACCCCAAATTTTGATATTGCCTCTTTTGATTCAAATACCAATGAAATAAATATACCTGAAACTATGAGTAAAACTATGATAATACCACTAAAAGTAACCCATTTAAATAAATTGTCAAAATATTTGTATTTCTCTTTTTTGACCATATCATTCACATCCAGATTTAATGTTAACGCTTAAATATCATATTTAAATAATTTTTTTGTAAAATTTTTGTAAAAATTTTGGATAAAAAAATCGGGCATTTAAAGCCCGATGTAGGTTTTGAAAAAATTTTAATATATACCTATCTCCTTCCAAAAGCCTCTTATATTTTCTTTCAAATTTTCTGGAAGTAGCACATAAATTAGTTTTTCTGCTATCTCATCACCATTTTTAAATGCCCAGTCAAAAAACTTAACAACCCTTTTATTTGCCTCAGTATTCTCTTTAGCAAGCAATATAAATGATGCTCCTGCGATTGGCCAGGAATCTTTTCCTGGAGCATTTACCAACCATAAATAGTACCCTTTTTTCTTATCCCAATTGGCGTTGGCAGCTGCAGCTTTAAAAGAATTAAAAGAAGGTATAACAAAATTATGTTCCTTATTTTCCAATGCTACATAAGTTAACTTATTATTTTTAGCATAAGCAAACTCCACATACCCTATAGAATTTCTTACCCTTTTAACATAATTAGCAACACCCTCATTACCTTTACCACCAATACCAACAGGCCAATTTACAGACTTTCCAACACCAACCTTATTTTTCCAATCCACTGAAATCTCAGCCAAGTATTTGGTAAATATTGCAGTTGTGCCAGAGCCATCAGATCTGCGCACAACTGTTATTTTAGCATCAGGTAATTTTACATTTGGATTTACTTTTACAATTTCTGGATCATTCCAGTTTTTGATCTCACCTAAAAATATTTTTGCTAAAACATTGCTTGTTAACTTTAATTCACCAGGTTTTATCCCAGGAATATTAACAACTGGTACTACTCCACCAATGATTGCAGGAAATTGATATAACTTATTTTTTCAAGCTCTTCTGGCTTTAAAGGTGCATCACTTGCACCAAAATCTACTGTTCTATTTACAATCTGTCTAACTCCGCCACCTGATCCAATAGATTGATAATTTAGTCTAACTCCAGTGTCTTTATAATACTTATAAGCCCATGCACTATAAACTGGATAAGGGAATGTTGCTCCAGCACCATTGATTATCTTTTGTGCTGAAAAGACTGTCATTGAAAAGGCCAATATTAAGCCAAAAACTAAAGCTATTTTTTTAATCATTTAACACCTCCAAATCATGTGTTATGGAGGATATAAAATAGGATTGTTATATTTTTCACTTATTTTTGTAAAAATTTTGTAAAATAAACAAGATAGTATTTACTATCCAAAATAATCACAAAAAGATTTTATTAAAGAGACTAATCTACTTTAGCAATAAAGAAGTGCAAGGTGATAAATTCTAGGATTTATAATTTGTGTTTATAAAATCAACTTGTAATATTTTTGAACATGTCAACAGATACAAATCTGATAATAGAATTTCGTAAATCGTAATCAATAAAACTTTAAGTCGCAATCCCTTCGAGCAGGGTAACAAATTCCAACGTGATTGAGGCAACAATATCTATTAAAGTTAATGGTGAGTCGCAATCCCTTCGAGCAGGGTAATAAATTCCAACTTGATAAAAGAAAGGCTTGAACCGATAGGTTTTAAAGTGTCGCAATCCCTTCGAGCAGGGTAACAAATTCCAACTGTTAATATTATTATTTTTGCAGGTTATTTTGATGCCCTTAAGTCTCAATCCCTTCGAGCAGGGTAACAAATTCCAACGCCACCTTTTTTACTATCACATTATCAATCAGTTAGCAACCCATTATTAAAGTTCTCCGTTTTATTTTTAACTAATTACTATTCACTATACCCTAATTTTCTAACTTATTGATAATTAAGCATAAAAATTTTTAAGTTCAGCAAAATTAAACATAAACTAACAAATTGATAAATATAAAGATTTTATTTTGCCATCATTTTTTATGGAGAACTTAAAAAAATGGCGTAACCATTTGATATGCCTACAATATAACCAAATTTTGGCTAATTTTCAAACTCCCAGCCAAAATAACTGCCCAAATTTTAATCACCTCATCACAAAAATATTCAATTATCAAACAACATTTATAATAATTATATCATGAATATTTTTATGAGCAAGTTTTTGCCTGAAAATTCTTTATTGACTAATTTAATTGATTATGGAGGCGGCGGGAATCGAACCCGCGTCCGAGGAAACTTCGGCTTGAGGCGCTACATGCTTAGCCTATGTTTTTTAGTCCTGCTGGCGACCCCATAGGCAGGGTATCCAGCAGCAAGCCTCTAACATCTCGCATACCGCTTAGAGGCATCACGGTACGCAAAGCCTGCTAAGTCGGCGCCCAACATGAGACCGCAGGCAAGCCTCATGTGGACGTCGCTGCGTTAATTAAGCAGCGAGTGCAAGTTCGTCGTTTGCAACTATTTTTGTCTGGTTGTTTAACGAGGAACCAGACCTCGGCATGCTCCTCAAACCTACATTTTCCCCGTCGAAACCTTTCGCCCCCTTACTTGCAATATTTAAATTAAAAATTTTTTAAAACAAATCAATATTATTTTATTTTGAATTTATTTTTTAAAGTTCTTGAAATCTCTCTATCTAAATCCTTTTTCTTAATAGATTCTCTTTTATCATGCAACTTCTTACCTTTAGCCAGAGCAATTTCTACTTTGACTAAATTATTCTTTAAATAAACCTTTAAAGGTACTAATGTCAGCCCCTTTTCCTGAACTTTTCCAGCAAGTCTTGATATTTCTCTTTTGTGCAATAAAAGCTTTCTTGTCCTTGTTGGATCATGATTCATTATGTTCCCTTGTTCATAAGGCGAAATATGACAATTTAACAAAAATGCTTCACCATTATTTATCCTAATAAAAGAATCTCTTAAATTTATTCTACCATTCTTAGCAGATTTTACCTCTGTTCCTTTAAGCACAATTCCAGCTTCATATTTTTCTATTATTTCATAATCATGATAGGCTTTTTTGTTAGTTGCTAACACTTTCATAACTTTTATATTACCCTTTTAAAAAGAAATTGTAAACAAAAAAAGCCACCTCGCCTAAACGAGATGGCTTTTAAACGGGGACGACGAGACTCGAACTCGCGACCTCCGGCTCGACAGGCCGGCGTTCTAACCAAACTGAACTACGCCCCCTAAAAAATGGGCGGTGCAGGGATTGAACCTACGACCCCCGGCTTGTAAGGCCGGTGCTCTCCCAGCTGAGCTAACCGCCCATTTAACGTCCCCAGGGGGATTTGAACCCCCGTTACCGGCTCGAAAGGCCGGTGTCCTAGGCCAGGCTAGACGATGGGGACTTAATGGTGAGCCGTGCAGGCTTCGAACCTGCGACCCACTGCTTAAAAGGCAGTTGCTCTACCTACTGAGCTAACGGCTCACTCTTTCCATCAGCTCTCTTGCTGACGGGAATAAGCTTATAACAAAACAATATAATAAAGTCAACAAATTTTTTTATTTTTTTTACATTTTTTTATTAATTTTTCTCTAGCCATAAAAGTAACCAACTACTTGTTAGTAAAATACAAACACTCTACACCTGAACTAAGTCTGACCTCTTTACTTGGCATATATTTACTTTTAAATCCCAATCTCTTACAACCATACGGATAAGCTCTATCCCAAGTTATATAAAAGTATTTACAATTAAAGCAGTTGATACTTTTATTTGTCTTCAAGTTTACTCAATACAGATTCTACTTTTTTCTCAAACCCAGATTTTCTATCCCTTCTATAATCCACTTTAATTGATATAGATATTCTATTCACATCTTTTAATTCTTCTACTGCCTCAGAAATTACAGTAAGGACCTCTTTCAAATTATCCCCTTCAACAATAGTACCCATTGGTGTTAATTGCCACGCTAACCCACTATCTTTTACCTTTTTTACAACTTTAGCTACATATTTTGATACACTCTCTTCTTTACCAATAGGAGTAGCTGAAAAAAATGCCATTGCACTCATTATTCACTCCTTGTGCTGTTTACTCTTTTAAAAGTTTTTCAAATTCACTTCTATTTTGAAATATAGGTGGCTCGATTTTAATTTCAACCCCTGCTCCTTTTACAAATTCAATAAACACTAATCTAGCTGGCTTATTCTCAGCAGGATATAAAAACTGCATTCTTTTCGGCTCTAAATTATTTTTTCTTCCTAAATATAAAGGTTGCACTAAAAGATCAGCATCATAAGATATATAAAAATAACCTCTATTTTTTAATACACTTTTTACATAGCTAAATAGTTTATCCAAAGGCATTAAATCATCAAATCTCGCAAAATTTTCAAATTCATCTTTACAAACTCTGCCAGTGTCCCTCTTTCTGTATGGTGGATTACAAACAATTAGATCATAATTAAGACTTGGCTTAAAATCAAAAATATTAATGTTATGAGGGGTAATTAAATTATCAAACTTATTAAACTTTATTGTATCTAAAAGACATTCGTAAAGTACTTCATTTATTTCCACAGCATCAATATGCTGCACTCTATATTTTTTCGCTATCAAAGCAGACAAAACACCACTTCCACTACCTATATCTAACACATTATTAAATATCTTCTTTTCATTTATAAATCTAAAAAGTAAAGGGGAATCTACAGAAAATCTAAATCCTTTTTTGGGCTGAACTATTTTAATATCTTTATAGATAATTGAATCTAATGACTTATCCATAAATAAAAAAAGCGGCTTAATAGCCGCCTATTTTTTATATCTTTCTGCAACAGAGACTCTCAACAACTCTCTCTGTAGCTGCGCTTCTACTTTCCTAAATTTGATTTCATCTTCCCTACGAGCTGCTTCAAGAGCTTTTTCAGCTTCAAGCTTCCTTCTTATAGCCTCTTCTAAATCGATTTCTCTACCAAGCTCAGCACTTTCAGCAAGCACAGTTACCACATCATCAGCCACTTCTAAAAAGCCTCTATCGATTGCAACATATTCTTCAACACCATCTTTCTTATATATTAGCTCACCTACCCTTAAAGCAGTTAAAAAAGGTGTATGCCCAGGCAAAACACCAAAATCACCCTCAACGCCTGGAGCAATAACCTCATCAACCTCTTCATTTATTAACTCTCTTTCAGGTGAAACCAATATAAAGCGAAGTTTATCAGCCATCATTATCCTCTTTTCTTAAGTTGCTCAGCCTTTTCATAAACCTCATCAATGCCACCTACCATGTAAAATGCTTGCTCTGGTAGGTCGTCGCATTTTCCTTCTAAAATTTCTTTAAATCCTCTTATTGTTTCTTTTAATGGTACATACTTACCTGGCATACCTGTAAACTGCTCTGCCACATGGAATGGCTGAGACAAGAATCTTTGGATTTTTCTAGCTCTTGCAACAATAAGTTTGTCCTCTTCGGACAACTCTTCCATACCCAAGATAGCAATAATATCTTGTAACTCTTTATATCTTTGTAATACAGCCTGAACACCTCTTGCTACATTGTAATGTTCTTCACCTACAATATTAGGATCAAGTATCCTTGATGTGGAATCAAGTGGATCCACTGCAGGATAAATACCCAGCTCAGCAATTTGACGAGATAAAACTGTTGTTGCATCAAGGTGTGCAAATGTAGTAGCTGGTGCTGGGTCAGTAAGGTCGTCAGCAGGCACATAAACAGCCTGTACAGATGTAATAGAACCTTTTTTAGTTGATGTAATCCTTTCCTGTAGCTCACCCATTTCTGTTCCAAGTGTAGGCTGATAACCAACCGCTGAAGGCATACGACCAAGCAACGCAGAAACCTCAGAACCTGCCTGAGAGAATCTAAATATATTATCAATAAACAGAAGAACGTCCTGCCCTTCAACATCTCTGAAATATTCAGCAATTGTAAGTCCAGTAAGACCTACTCTCATCCTTGCACCAGGTGGCTCATTCATCTGACCATAAATAAGTGCAACCTTATCTAAAACCCCTGCTTCTTGCATTTCTAACCAGAGGTCATTACCTTCCCTTGTTCTTTCTCCTACACCACAAAATACTGAGTAACCACCATGCTGCTTAGCAATATTATTAATAAGCTCCATTATAAGAACTGTTTTACCAACACCTGCACCACCAAACAAACCTGTTTTACCACCTTTTGTATAAGGTTCAAGCAAGTCTATAACTTTAATACCTGTTTCCAGGATTTCATAACCTGTTTCTTGATCCTCTAATTTTGGAGCAGGTCTATGAATAGGCCAATAATCTTCTGCTTTGACTTCACCAGCTTCATCAACAGGCTCACCTACCACATTTAATATCCTACCAAGAGCCCCTTTACCCACTGGAGCTGTTATAGGCTTACCTGTATCGATAGCCTCCATCCCTCTCACTAAACCATCTGTAGAAGTCATAGCAACAGTTCTAACAGTATTTTCACCAAGATGTTGTTCTACCTCACAAATAATTACACGGTCATGCTTCTTATCCTCAATCCTGATAGCATTATAAATTTCAGGTAATTGTCCTGATTCAAACTTAACGTCCACAACAGGACCAATTATTTGAACAATCTTACCAACATTTGCCATTATATCCACCCCATCTATTCATTATTTTAAAGCTTCTGCACCATTAACAATATCTAATATTTCTTTAGTAATTGCGGCCTGGCGAGCTTTATTAAAACTTAATACCAACTTATCAATAAGCTCTCCAG
Source organism: Deferribacter thermophilus (assembly GCF_049472675.1). Lineage (NCBI taxonomy): Bacteria > Pseudomonadati > Deferribacterota > Deferribacteres > Deferribacterales > Deferribacteraceae > Deferribacter > Deferribacter thermophilus. The sequence goes on along the minus strand of NZ_JAPNXM010000002.1, from coordinate 77,695 downwards.
CATTTCTTGTAGCATTATCCATTGCCGCCATTCTAGCACCATGCTCACCAGCAGTTGATTCTAGTAATGCTCTAAAAATAGTAAAATTGATATATTTTGGCATTATATTATTTAACAAAATATCTGGCTTTGGCTCGTATAGATAATCTACTAATACTTCATTTTCATCCTTATCAAAAACAAGTGGTAAAATTTTCACCACTTTAGGGACATGATATACAATTGATTTAAACTCGTTGTAAAGTATATAAACTTCATCAAATTGTTCTTCCAAAAAGTTTTTTACAATGGATTCACCAATCTTTACTGCATCATCAAAAGTAACTCTACCACCAAAGCTTATATATTTGTCAATTACTTCTACATCACGCTTCCTAAAGAAATCATAACCTCTTCTTCCAACACATACGAGCTTAACCTTTTTGTCGCTATTTTCTGTTATAAATTTATTTGTAGCTTTAATCACATTTGAATTGAATGCTCCACAAAGCCCTCTATCAGATGTAAAAATCACCAAACAAACACTTTTTACTTCTTCTTTCGTATTTAGAAATGGATGTAACTCGGGGTTAACCCTTTTTCTGATAGAAGCTACAACATCATAGATCTTATTAGCATAAGGTCTAGCAGCCTCCATAGCCTCTTGAGCCCTTCTTAATTTGGCTGCTGAGACCATCTTCATTGCTTTTGTTATCTTCTGTGTGCTTTTAACAGATGCTATTTTTCTTTTTATATCCCTCATTCCGGGCATTATAATCTCCTAATTAAGCATTAAACTGCTTTTTGAATTCTTCAATAGCAGCTTTCATTCTATTTGTTAAATCATCATCTAAAGCTTTTTTAGTCCTTATATCTTCTAAAATATCTGGTTTATTTGTCTTCACATAGCTAATAAACTCTTTTTCAAACCTTTGAACACTCTTTGTAGGAATATCATCAAGATACCCATTAACACCTGTAAATATTATTAAAACCTGCTCTTCAACTGGAACAGGTTGATATTGTCCTTGTTTTAGTATTTCTACTAATTTTTCACCTCTATTCAACTGAGCTCTGGTTGCAGCATCAAGATCACTACCAAACTGAGCAAAAGCTGCAAGCTCTCTATACTGAGCGAGATCAAGTCTTAATCTACCAGCAACCTGTTTCATTGCCTTAATTTGCGCAGAACCACCAACCCTGGAAACTGATAAACCAACATTAACAGCTGGTCTTATACCTGAATAAAATAAGTCAGTTTCAAGATATATCTGACCATCAGTAATTGAAATAACATTTGTAGGGATATATGCAGAAACGTCACCTGCTTGAGTTTCAATAATTGGTAATGCAGTCAAAGAACCACCGCCATTTTCTTCATTAAATTTAGCAGCCCTTTCAAGCAATCTTGAGTGAAGATAGAATACATCACCTGGATAAGCTTCCCTACCAGGAGGTCTTCTAAGAAGCAATGACATCTGCCTGTATGCAACAGCGTGTTTTGATAAATCATCATAAATCAATAACGCATGCTGACCTCTATCTCTAAAATATTCACCCATTGTACAACCAGCAAAAGGTGCAATAAATTGTAATGGTGCTGGGTCACTAGCAGTCGCAGCCACTACAATAGTATACTCCATTGCACCATATTTTTCTAAAGTATCTACAACTCTTGCAACAGTTGATCTCTTCTGCCCAATAGCAACATAAACACAGATAACATTTTGCCCTTTTTGGTTAATAATAGTATCTAAAGCAACTGCAGTCTTACCAGTCTGTCTATCACCAATAATTAACTCCCTTTGCCCTCTTCCTATTGGTATCATTGCATCTATTGCTTTGATACCTGTTTGTAATGGCTCATGAACTGGTCTTCTTCTTACAATACCTGGAGCAATTTTTTCAATCACATCATACTCTTTAGCTTCTATTGGCCCTTTACCATCTATTGGCTGACCAAGTGGGTTAACAACCCTTCCCACCAACTCTGGACCAACAGGCACAGATGCAATCCTACCAGTCCTTTTTACAACATCACCCTCTTTAATATGCTCATAATCCCCCATTATAACGATACCAACATTATCCTCTTCCAAGTTAAACACGATACCATATACACCACCAGGAAGCTCGACAAGCTCTCCAGCCATAGCATTGTCTAAACCATAAACCTTTGCAATACCATCACCGGCACTAATAACAGTACCGATCTCTTCCATTTCAGCTTTCTGCTCAAAATTTTCAATCTGTTCTTTAATAATTTTACTAATTTCTTCAGCCCTTATCTGCATATAGCTTAACTCCTTTTATTTATTTTAATAAAGTTTCCTTTAATTTTCTAAGTTGCCCTGAAATACTAACATCATAAAGATTACTTTTTACTTGAGCTATAAATCCACCTAAAATGGATTTGTCAATTTCTATGTTTAAATTAACTTTCTTATTTGTAATTTTTTCTAAAGAGTTTTTAATTTCGCTTTTAATTTTGTCATCATACTCATCAGCCAATTTTACATAAGCATCAACTTCACCATTTTCTTCCATTTGAAGTAATCTAAAGTAATTATAAATTTCTTCGATAAGAACAAGTCTCCCTTTTTCCACCAATATAAGTAAAAAATTCATCAAATCTTTACTCAACTTGCCCTCATCCGCCATTGATTTTATTACCTTTTCTTTCTCACTCTTTTTAATTAAAGGGTTTTTAATAAAAGTTTTAAACTCATCAGAAGTTTTATACAAATCTACTAAATCTTTTAATTCTGAAAGAACATTATCTACTATATTTTTCTCTTTGGCATACTCAAAAAGTGCTATTGCATATCTTTTAGAAACAGCGGTCACCATCAAACTACACCTCTAAAGTTTTTATATATTTTTCAGCAATCTTTTCTTTCATCTCTTTTGTTAAAGTTGTGTTCATTTTTTCTTCAGCAAGCTTAATTGCAAGCTCAACTGTTAAAGCTTTTAACTCTTCCTTTGCTTTTGTCATTTCTGAATCTATAAGATTTTCAGCAAAAACTTTTAGTTTTTCTATATTTTTCTCTGCATCTGCTAAAATCAACTCTTTTTCCTTTTCAACAGCAGCTATCGCATTATTTTTCATCTGCTCTAACTCTTTTTCCATAGATGCCAATTTTTCCTTATATGTATTTAACTCTTTTTCCGCCTCAGCTTTAGCTTTTTCAGCTTCTTCAATAGTCTTTCTAATCTCTTCAGTTCTATTTATTAAAAGGTTTTTTATCGGATTTTTTAGAAATTTATAGAGTATAAACACAAATACTATAAATGTAATTAATCTCCAAATAAACTGCTCTACCTGGTTACCTCCATGGCCTCCCTCATTTGCAAAAGCCACACTTCCAATCAATAAAATATTTATTAAAATTGCAACATATTTCACTATTGCCTCCTACGCTACCTTAATTATTTTTTCTACAATCATTTCAGACAGCTTTTCTGCTTCGGTCTTCAATTCTACTTTAGCTTTCTCTTTTTCTACTTCAATCTGCTTCCTAGCTTCTTCGACCTTTTTATCTAATTCACTTTTTACTTTGGAAACCTTTTCGGTAGCCACATTAACTGCTTCTTGTCTAACACTACTTTGATATTCTGATATCTCTTTTTTTACAGCTGCAAGTTTCGCCTCATATTCGCTTTTTAATTTATTAATTTCAGCCAACATCTCCTCAGCACTTTTGCGCAAACTATTTATACGAGAATCCCTTTTATTTACAGTTTCATTTACAGGATCAAATATTAATTTTTTCCCTATAAATAGAATGAGCAAAAAATTAATAATCTGCAAAAACAAAGTAATATCAAGATTTATCATTTTCCCTCCCGATCATTCAAAGATTGTATACTGTACACAACAAAAAAGTTTTGCAATTCATACCAAAACAAATGTGTATTGTCAATATTTTTTTACCCAATTTAAAACATAATTTTATGAATTTAAAGCTTCTATGCCTGGCAGAGTACCAAATTCAATATATTCTAACGATGCTCCGCCACCTGTAGAGATATGGTCGATCTTATCTGCACAACCAGCTTTTTTTACTGCACTAACAGAATCTCCTCCACCAACAACCGTTGTTGCATCAATCTCAGAAAGTATTTTGGCTATACTGAATGTCCCTTCAGCAAATTGAGGTTTCTCAAAAACCCCCATAGGACCATTCCATAACACTGTTTTACTATCAATAAGAACTTCTTCATATTGCTTCACAGTTTTTTTACCAATATCTAACCCCATCTTTCCATCAGGGATATTAATATCTTCAACATACTCAGCTACACCGTCCAAATCAGTAGAAACAATATGATCAACTGGTAAATATATATTTACCTTCTTTTCCTTTGCAGACTCTAATATCTCTATTGCAGTTTTTAAATAATCATCCTCAACCAAAGATGAACCAATACTTACACCTTTGCTTTTTAAAAAGGTGTAAGCCATAGCTCCTCCAATCAATATATTATCTACCAAATTCAATAAGCTTTTTAAAACCCCTATTTTATCACTGACTTTAGCTCCACCTATTATTGCAGTAAAAGGTTTGTCTGGAGATTTTAACAACTTTTCAAAATAGGTAATCTCTTTTTCTATTAAGAAACCAGCACACTTATCTTTGATTAGCTGTGCTAGCCCATATACTGAAGCATGCTTTCTATGACATGTACCAAAAGCGTCATTTACATAAATTTCAGTAAATTTACTAAGCTCTTTAACAAAACTCTCATCATTTTTTTCTTCACCCTTATAAAACCTCAAGTTTTCTAAAAGAGCAACTTCACCCTTTTCCATTTTATTAGTAAACTCTATAACCTTCTCACCTATACAATCATCAATAAATGGGATACCTAAATAATCTGCCACTGGCTTTAAGCTAAATTCTGGTTTCTTTTCCCCTTTTGGTCTGCCTAAATGGCTCGCAAGTATAACCTTGCCACCTCTTTCTTTGATATAATTTATAGTAGGAAGTGCCTCTTTTATCCTTGTGTCATCTTGAATTTTCCCATCCTTTATAGGAACATTAAAATCTACCCTTAAAAAAACTTTCTTACCTTCAAAGTCCATATCACGCACATTTCTAATCATGAATTCCCTCCTACTTGTATAAAATAAAAAAGAGGGAAAATCCCCCTTTATAAAATTAAAGTAATTTTGTCACCAGCTCAGCAACCCTGTTTGAATAACCCCACTCATTATCATACCAGCTAAAAACTTTTACACAGTTCCCTTCAACAACTTTTGTTAATTTAGAATCAAAAATGCTAGAATGAGGATTGCCATTAAAATCTATAGATACTAACTCATCTTCAACATATTGTAAAATACCTTTCATTTCACTTTCTGCAGCTTCTTTAATAGCATTGTTAACTTCTTCTGCAGTTACATCTCTCTTTAACTCACATGTAAGATCTACAATAGACACATTAGGGGTTGGCACCCTTATTGCAAGCCCATCTAATTTCCCTTTTAACTCAGGCAAAACCAATCCCACTGCTTTTGCTGCACCTGTAGAAGTAGGGATCATAGAAACAGCAGCTGCCCTCGCCCTTCTTAAGTCTTTATGTGGTAAATCAAGAATTCTCTGGTCATTAGTATAAGAATGAACAGTGGTCATTACCCCTTTAACTATTCCAAATTTATCATTCAAAACTTTAGCAACTGGTGCTAAACAGTTTGTAGTACATGAAGCGTTAGAAATAATATGATGTTTCTCTTTGTCATATTTATCAAAGTTAACACCCAATACTACGGTAATATCAGGATTTTCTGCAGGTGCAGATATAACAACCTTTTTAGCTCCAGCTTCTAAATGCTTTGATGCTTGCTCCCTTTTTCTAAATAAACCTGTAGATTCAACAACCACATCAACCCCAAGTTCTTTCCAAGGAAGATTTGCGGGATCCTTTTCAGCATAAACTTTTATCTTTTTACCATTAACAACTAAATAATCATCTTCTGAATACACATCAAAGTCAAACTGACCATGTACAGAATCCCACTTTAACAAATGAGCTAAAGTAGCAGCATCTGTTAAATCGTTGATAGCTACAAAATCAATATCAAGCCCTTTTTCTAATGCAGCCCTAAATGTACAGCGCCCTATCCTACCAAATCCATTGATTGCAACTTTTACCGACATTATTTCCCTCCTATATTCCTAATTTATCTTTTATTAATTCTAGCTGAGTACTTATAAACTGCAGTGTTTTTTCGTACTCATCCTTTTTAAAATCCACCCTTTTTGTAATCATATTATACAATCTGTCAATACTATAAATTGTTTTTTTATAAATTTCTTTTTCACCTTTTCTGCTTTCTTCTAATTTCTGGTTTAATTTCTCAACAAGTTGGTTAAGTTGACCTAACTTATACTTTAACTCTCTATTTTCCTTTCTTAATGTTAAGACCTCTCCCGCCTTTGTTTCATTAATAATCTTTTCAAATACTGATATCAATTTTTTATGTTTTTCAGATATTTTTTCATACTCATGGTACAGATCATTATATTCCTTTTTTAGATGTGCAACTTCATTTAATGCATCTATTCTATCTTTAGATATCTTTTTTATTTTATATTGCGTATTTTTTAAATCCTCGTATAACTTATATTGCTCTGTAATATCGTTTAATAATTCACCCACTTCTACAACTTCGCCATTTTCATCAAATATTGGAAACATAACATGCTCAAACCAATACTCATTTTTACCAAATTTTACATTTATATTCTGAACTACTTCCTCTTTTTCAGTTATAACTTTATCTAATTTGCACCATGGGCATTTTTCATTAAAATTAAAAATCGCTTTAAAACATTTATTTCCTATAAATTTTGCTAAAGATTCTACACCTACTAAATCCCCTAAAGCCTTATTAACATTGTTTAGTTCATAATCGATAGTTAAAGAGAATAATGGGTTTTTTATCCCATCGATGAGTTTTAGCATCTTTGATCGACTATTACGCAAAATTGAAACACTTTCTTCAAGCCCTTCAATTTGGAGCTTATAATCATCTACAACCTCTTCTAATTCCTTTAATTGCTTATCTAGCTTACTAACGGTACTTTCACACTCTTCAAGTTCATCTCTTAACAAATTAACTTCTCTTTCATAATCAATTGTAGCAGTTTTTTTTGAAATTAGTCTGTTCAGAATTTTTTCTAATAAAGTTAATAAAAACCCTTCTACCTGCAAAGCCTGCAAGATAATAAAGCCATCTAATACCCCCTCTTTAACTCTTAAAAAAACTAAATGTTTCCCCTTTTTAGTTTTAAAGATAAATCCATTTTTAGATAAATGTTTTTCAATCTGTTCCAATAAACTGTTATCAGTTTTTTGTTTTATTACTTCATCTTTTGAAATATGCCAAAAATCCTTTTTAAGATAATCAAAATATAAAAAGTTTTTATCTAATATTTTTGATAAATCTTTTAAAATATTAAAATCATTCATATAAATTTCCCTTTAGCAAGACAAAAAACATCAACTTTTTTAGAGCCATTTTCTTTTAAAACTTTGGAACACTCATTTATAGTAGAGCCTGTTGTTATTATATCATCAACAAGTAGTATTTTCAAACCTTTTACATCGCTATCAAGACAAAATGCACCTTTAATATTTTTTCCTCTTTCTTTCTTCTTAAATTTCCACTGATAATCAGTTTTTTTAACCCTTTTTAAAACTTGTTCATATTTCATATTATTATTTTTAGCCAAAATTTTAGCTATAATGTATGCTGGTTGAACAAACCTTCTAAAATTCCTTATAAAATGAGCTGGAACAGGTGTTATCAAATCATAGTTATGAGTAAATAATATTCTCTTTAAAAGGAAATTAAAAATATGTCCATATTTGATGCCATAGTGAAATTTTACATACTTTAAAAATTTTCGCATTATGCCATTATACCAATAGGATACATAAATATAATCATAATAATTATCTGTTATACAATTCTTACAAAACTTTGCCTCTAATTCTAAAGGGTATCCACAGTTTGAACAGCGATAAATTGTCGGCTCAAATAAAGACAAACAGCTATAACAAAACAGTTCTTTGTAATTGATTTTTGTATTACAATTCAAACATTCAGAAAAAAAGATTTCATTTAACAATTAACGAATCACCTGTCATATCAGCTGGTTTTTCAAACCCTAAGATATCTAACATAGTAGGAGCTATATCAGCTAACTTTCCTACACCACCCTTTAGTTTACAATCGTAGTTATAAACAATAAATGGGACAAGGTTTAATGTATGGGCAGTATGAGGCTGATTATTTTCATAATCCCACATCTGCTCAGAATTACCATGATCAGCGGTAACAATCAATACAGCATTCAGCTTATTAGTAATTTCTACAACTTTTCCTAAAGCTTTATCTACGGCTTTGCACGCTTTAACTGCAGCATCAAACACACCAGTATGCCCCACCATATCTGGATTCGCAAAATTCATAATTACCACATCAATTTCATCATTGAAAACTTTTTCTTCAAATCTCTTAACCACTTCAAACACTGACATTTCTGGTTTTTGATCATAGGTTGCAACATCTTTTGGAGATGGGACTAATATCCTCTCTTCCCCTTCAAAAACAAGCTCTCTACCACCGTTGAAAAAGAAGGTCACATGTGCATATTTTTCTGTCTCAGCAATGCGGAGCTGCTTTAACCCCTTTTTACTTATAATTTCACCAAAAATATTTGTAAGGTTTTCAGGTGGGAAAGCCACTAATACATCAAAATCTTTATGGTATTCTGTCAAAGTTATAAAAGCTACATCAGGTTTTGAACCTCTATCAAAATAATCAAAATCCTCATTAATAAAGCACATTGTTAATTCTCTTGCTCTATCAGCTCTAAAATTAAAGAAAAATACGCCATCACCATCTTTAACTATACCATTTTTATCTACAACTGTAGGGGTTATAAATTCATCTGTTTCACCTCTATTGTAAGCTTCTCTTACAGCATCTTCAGGATTATCGATTTGTAATCCTACCCCATCTCTAATAGCTCTAAAAGCTTTTTCTATCCTATCCCATCTCTTATCTCTGTCCATGGAGTAATATCTTCCAGAGACTGTGGCAATTTTTCCATAATCATTTTTTATTAAAAAGTTATTTAAATCTCTTATATAATCTATCCCACTTTTTGGGGGAGTATCTCTCCCATCCATAAAAGCATGGACATAAATCTCATTTACTCCATTATCTTTAAAAAACTTTATAAAACCTTTTAACTGATCTATATGACTGTGAACACCACCATCACTTACAAGGCCAAAAAAATGGACTCTATTATTTTTAGATTTTACATTATTAATAAACTCAACGATGTTTTTATTATTTTTTAGCTCTTCATTCTCAATAGCTTTATTTATCCTAACTATGTCCTGATAAACAATTCGTCCTGCACCAATATTTGTATGCCCCACTTCAGAGTTACCCATTTGCCCTTTAGGAAGACCAACCCATTCCTCACTAGCATTTAAAAGCATGTGAGGGCTATTGTTCCACAACTTCAAAAAGTTTTCAGGATTAGAACTCAAAATGGCATTATTATCTTTTTCTTCTCTATAACCCCAACCATCCAATATCAAAAGTATTAACTTTCTCATCACTCTACATCCTGATTAAACCCTTTTTCTCCAATTCAGATTTACATTCAGTACAATATCTAGCAAATGGTACATACTCCAATCTTTTCTCCTCTATCTCCTCTTCGCAGGATATACAAACTCCATAAGTGCCATTCTCAATCCTTTTCAAAGCTTCTTCAACAAGTCTAAGCTTTAAAGCATCAGTCTCTACTCTCCCAAGCATCAAATTTCTATTATAAATTCTATAAGCTTCATCAGCAGAATCTAATCCATCCCCTTTGCCAATATCTATAGCCTCTGCATATTTTTTCTGTAATTTATCTATTAATTCTTCCCTCATTTTTAACAACTTCTCTTTAAAATACTGTAATCTCTCTTTATCCATTTATTACCTCCTTACCCTCAGCATCAAAACTGAGAGCTTTTTATATCACTTGTGATAAGGATGCCCCTTATTAATTGTAAAACCTCTATATATTTGCTCTGTTAAAACTAACAAAGCATGTTCATGACAAAATGTTAATTTTGATAGTGATAATAATTCATCACAATCTTTTTTCAAGTCTTCTGATAACCCCTCTGCACTACCTATCAAAAACGAAATATCATTATAATTACCATCCAAAAACCTTTTTGCAAAAGTCATTGAGTCAAACATCTTACCCTCAATAGCAAGTCCAACTCTATAAAATCCCTGAGAGAGCAAAATATATTTTTCATCATCTTTTTTGACATTACCAGAACACTTAAAATCTTTAATTTCAAAATCACAAAACACTTTCAACCTCTTAATATATCTATCAAGCAACTCTCTAATATACCTATCACTTATTTTCGAACCAACAATTATTCTAATCTTCATAAAGATTGTTGTCTCTATAGACTATGAACTTAAGAATGTCAACAATCTTTACTTAAGATAAATGCAATTGGAGTTATTAAGCTAGATTAATCAAATGAAATCGTCTACCTGCTTTGGTTCATAACTTAAAATTTCAATGTATTTATCTATATCTTTTTTGGGGATACTCCCCTTTGTTTCAGGTAAGGCCTTTACAAGTACTTCTTTCTTATAATTCCACATATCAAGCAATATCTTATCACCAGCTTTAATTTTTGTGGAAGGCTTAGCTTTTTTACCATTTACATAAATAAACCCCTCATCGGCAGCCTCATTGGCAACCGACCTTCTTTTAATTAGCATTGTTACTTTCAAAAACTTATCCAGCCTCATATTACATATACTTTATAAAAATTGTTGCTTTATGCTTTTCTAGCCAGTTTTTAACAACATCAGGATACATCTTTTCCTTTATTTTTTTCACGATCTCATCTTTCAATTTATCATCAATATCATATTTACTCTTAAAATTTTCTATAAATAACAAAGTAATCTCACCATTATCTTCTATTTTTATGATATCACCTTCTTTATGTCCTTTAACTTTTTCTCTAATATTTTCAGGTAGATGATTCAATTTTATCCAGCCAATATAACCTCCAGATTTTGCTGTTTTATCAACAGAATACTTTATAGCAGCATCAGCAAAAGACCCTTTATCTTTTAAAAATTTCTCAATTTCATCTAACTTGTTCTTATCTTTAATTTTTATAATCCTCAACTCAAACTGGTCATCAAGTTTCAATTCCTTATTATGCTCATCAATATAATGTCTAATATCCTCTTCTGTCACAACAAGCTTTGGTAAAATTATTGCATGTCTAATTCTGGCATTTAAAATCTCATTTTTGAGCTGATACTTATATTTAGCAAGTGTCAAATTGTTTTCTTCCAATACCTTTTCTAATTGCTCAATCGTAATGTTATTATTAGTTAAAACTTCATTTAAAGCATTTTCAACTTCTGCCTCACTTACTTTAATACCTTCTCTTTCAGCAGCAATTTCAAGTACATATTGATTTACCAAAAAGTCCAAAACCTCTTTATAATATTTTTTTAGTAATTTTTCTTTAGTTGCCTCATCTTTTATTGAATAAATCTTTTTTACCTGCTTTGGATTAAAACTTTCTACATCATACTGTGTAATTATTTTATCACCAACAATAGCAACAACTTTATCAATTATTTTTGATTGAGCTATTGTCGCTAATAAGATTAAGATTATCAACATTAATGGTAATTTTCGCATTTTTTTTAAGTACCTCCACATAGTCATTTATAAATTTTTCTACTTTTTCCGCAAATATTTCTTGATATAATTTAGGTTTTAAAACCTCATAGCCTACTTCTACTTCCTTTTTTTTATCCAATACTTGGAATATATGATAACCATAGTCAGATTTATAAACTGGACTTATCCTTTTTATCCTTAGCCTTTTAATCTTCTGGAAAATATCTGGCATATCCTCCAATACAATATATCCTAAATCTCCTCCTTGGTCTTTCTCTGGCCCCACAGAATATTTCAAAGCAACCTCTTTAAAACTTTTTCCTCGAAGTAAAGCTCTTCTAGCATTTAGAGCATCTTTATAATTTGTTGTTACAATATGTAAAACATGATACTTTACTATGGATTTTTTAGTTTTATCTATTTTTTCATATTTAATTTTTACCTCATCTTCACTGACTGTAATATTTTTTTCTATCAATTTGTTTAGCCATTCTTTTACAATCATGCTTTCTCTTAAAAGCTTCTTATATTCATCTAAAGAAATTGGAAAATCAATAACAAATGAATCTTCTCCGATCTTCTCTATTTTATTCATAATACTATTCAGTCGTTCACTACTAACCTTAACATTATTTTTTTTAGCATCACTCAATAATAATTGAAATTTAATAAACTCATCAATGAATAGTCTCGTTAAATTATCTTTATTATAATCATCTTCTGTAATACCAGGGAAACTGAAATATATAAAATTCATCACATCGTTGCGATAATAAGCATTATTATTAATAACTACAACAGCTTCATCTAAATTTATTATTTCTTCTACTTCTTGTGTACTCTTATTATCAGAACTTTTTTCAACCTTCCCACTTTCACAACTAAAAATAAAAAGAAGTAAAATGATAAAAACGCTTAAATATTTTTTCATACCTTTTCAGCAACTTTCATATAATCTTCAAAAAACTTTAATAGCGTAATCAAAAATATACTATCCCCTTTATAAGCAATTATTAGAGTATCACTATTTTTAAAATTAGCAACTAACTTATCATTATTTTGTAATTTTGATAAGAAAATATTTACATCTAAATCACATTTTTCATAAAAAACAATATTTATACTATTCTTAAAAATAGTCGCTGACTTTGCACCTAATTTGGATAATAAATTTCTCAAACACATTATATATATTAGATTCATAGTTTCTTCTGGTATATCTCCATACAAGATTTCCAAATCTTCAATAATATGTTCGATTTCTTCAAAATTTTTTAGTTCAGAAATTCTTCTATAGTACTCGATCCGTTCTCTATGAGATGGGATATAAGATACAGGGATATAGTGAGGGATATTAGCATTTATTTCTGTTACATTTGTATCAACTTTATCCCCCTTCAACTCATTTATCGCATCATTAATCATCTGCACATAAAGCTCATAGCCAACATTTACCACAAAACCTGATTGCTCTGCACCTAACAGATCTCCAGCACCTCTAATCTGCAAATCATAAGTTGAAATTTTAAAACCACTTCCTAAATCGGACAACTGACTTATGATTTTTAATCTTTTCCTTGCCACTTCATTGATTTTTGCATTTTGAGGAATTCGCAAATAACAATACCCTCTTTTATTACCTCTACCAACTCTTCCTTTCAATTGATAAAGCTGAGCAAGCCCAAAGGTGTGAGCATTATTTATAATAATTGTGTTCGCATTTGATATATCAAGGCCATTTTCGATAATTGTTGTACATACTAAAATATCCACATCACCCTGATAAAACTTTTCAAAAACTTCATCTAACACTTTTGCATCCATCTGCCCATGGGCAATAGCTATATTTGATAGAGGGAATTTTTCTTTGAGCATATAGGCTATTTTTTCTATATCTTCTACTTTATTATGTAAAAAATAAACCTGCCCACCCCTTTTTAATTCTTTTAAAATAGCATTATTCAACTCTTCATCGTTTTTAATAATCTTTATTGAAACAGGCTCTCTATCCTGCGGAGGAGTGTTAATTATGCTCATATCCCTTAAACCGCTTAAAGACAGCTGCAATGTTCTGGGTATTGGCGTGGCTGTTAATGTCAAAACATCTATATTGCTTTTTAATGCCTTTATTTTCTCTTTATGGTTTACACCAAAACGCTGCTCCTCATCCACAATTAGTAAACCTAAATCATAAAATTCTACATCTTTAGAAAGTAATCTATGTGTCCCAATAATTATATCTATCTCCCCTTTTTTTAGTCTTTCCAAAGTCTTTTTTATCTCTCTTGATGTTTTAAATCTCGAAATATAATCTATTTCAACAGGCAAATCTTTAAATCTTTCTATGAAATTTTGATAGTGCTGTCTTACTAAAACAGTTGTTGGAGCCAAAATAGCTACCTGCTTATAATTTTCTACAGCTTTTGCAGCAGCCCTTATTGCCACCTCTGTCTTTCCAAAGCCCACATCTCCACAAACAAGTCTTTCCATAGGGGTTTCACTTTCCATATCATTAAAAACTTCATTGATAACAACTAATTGATCCTCTGTTTCTTCGTAAGGGAACCTAAGTTCAACCGTTTTTAAAATCTCCCCACTTTTTGTAAAAGCAAAACCTTTCCTACTCTTTCTTTCCGCATAAATTTTTAAAATATCAACAGCTAATTTTTTAGCACTCTTATATGCCTGCTCTTTTAATTTTTTCCATCTATTTGACTGAAGATTGCTTAGCTTTGGAGTAGCACCTTTTGTACCGATATATTTTTGTAAAAGTCCAATATTTGAAATGGGTATATAAAGGTTTTCCCCATTTTCAAATTCTACTTTTATATAATCCCCCTTTATCCCACCTATCTCTTTATTTTCAATACCGCGATATATCCCAATTCCATAATCAACATGAACTACATAATCCCCTTCTTCTAAATCAGAGATATTGGTCTTAAATACCTCTTTTTTCTTTGTTTTTTTTGCTTTCTTTTGAAAACCGAATATCTCATAATCCGTAAAAACAGCCAACTTATAGTTTTCGCTGATAAAACCACCTGAAAAGTTTGCATCAATTATCAAAACACTACATTTATCTAAATCGTAAAATTTACTCCCCTCAACAAATGCTATTTCATGCTCTTTTAAAAATTGTGTAAATATTTCTTTAAACCGCTTATTATTAAAAGAAATAACTGCAGAATATCCATCTTTTATTAAGCTTTTTAGCCTCTCGATAAACCTTTCAGCATTGTTATAAACATTTGTCCCTTCAGGTGTAAAAAAATTAATAGAGGAAGATACTCTAAAGGGGAGTTTTTCTGAGCGCTCATCAACTTCACTTAAGATAACAAACTCATGTTCATCCAAAAATGCTTCTAATTGATTTTTAGAAACAAAAATTTCTTCATAATCATAAGAATGATGAGATTCCTCAAATTTATCTAAAAGGTAATCAAAATAATTTTCTATTTTATTTTGAAAACCATCCCCTAAAAAATAAACTTTGTCGATTTTCCCCATGTATTCCCAAAAAGGGGTAAGTTTTTGCACATAAGGGGCATACCAATGAACCCCTGCAAATTTACCAAATTCTTTAATTCTTTCTCTTACAGTATCATCTTTAATATTTTTTATTAAATCCTCTTCATCACATAAAATTTCATTTGCAGGTAAAATATCAATAGCATCAACATCTTTTACCTTTTTTATTGTAACAGGATCGAAATAATAAATAGCTTCTAATTCATCATCAAAAAACTCACATCTTACAGGATATTCTTCATCTATCAGAAAAATTTCAAAAAAATCCCCTCTTTGTAAAAATTCCCCTTTATCAGTTACATATTCAACTTCAACAAATCCCAAATATCCTAAGATATATTTTAGCTCATCAAAACTGATGATATCTCCAACTTTCAATGAATAAATGGAATTTTTAAAATCATTTTTTGTAAATACTTTTTTCAAAATTGAATAAAATGTTCCAACAACTACCTTTTTATCATTATCAGCTATTAACTTTTTTAGAGATGTTACCCTTTCTGATAAAACAGTTGATTCAATTTTTACTTCATCAAAAGGCTCATGTGTGTATTCTGGAAAACTCAATATTTCCATATCTGGCAAAAAAAAGTTTAACTCCTGAACAACTTTTTCCATTTCATTTCTGTTTTCACAGATAATAAGACTGCTATTTTGACTTTCTTTAATTAACTTCCTTAATAAAAAAGATTTTGATGATCCCCAAAGTGACGAAAAAACAGATCTATCCATTATTTGCAATATAAATCAATAATCTTTTCTATAATATTTGTTGTTGCAAACCCTTCCACAA
Organism: Deferribacter thermophilus; assembly: GCF_049472675.1. Taxonomy (NCBI): domain Bacteria; kingdom Pseudomonadati; phylum Deferribacterota; class Deferribacteres; order Deferribacterales; family Deferribacteraceae; genus Deferribacter; species Deferribacter thermophilus. Next base: position 61,633 of record NZ_JAPNXM010000002.1, on the reverse strand, counting down.
AATTTAAAGAATAAACCTCTCCACCATAGCTTTTTACAATATCAGAGCCAACAATTTCATCCTCTTTCCAATCACCACCCTTTACAAGCACATCAGGTTTTATCTTTTTAATAATGTTATAAGGTGTATCCTCTTCAAACATAGTCACATAGTCCACAGGTTTTAAAGAAGCCATTAATGCTGCTCGCTCTTTTAAACTATTTATAGGTCTTTTCTCCCCTTTTAACCTTTTTACAGATTCATCGCTATTTAATGCCACAATTAAAATATCTCCCAGTTCTTTTGCTTTATAAAGATAAGAGATATGTCCATAATGCACTATATCAAAACATCCATTCGTAAAAACAACCTTTTTCCCTTTTCTATCAATCATATTTACTAATTTATCCACATCAAAAATGATATTATCCATTATTCGTCCTCTAACATATCTGAAAATCTACCAAACATAATCTCATCAACAAGCTCACAAATTATATGTGCTGCAGCAATATGCATCTCTTGTATCCTTGCAGTATTATCTGAATCCACTACTAAAAGTAAATCACAAAGCCCATTCATTTTACCACCATCTTTACCAGTAAAACCGATTGTTTTAATATCATTTGTTGCAGCATACCTAAGGGCGTTTATTACATTTTCTGAGTTACCACTGGTGGAAATCCCCCAAACAATATCCCTTTCATCAGCTATGGCCATAACCTGTTTTAAAAATACCTGATTAAAATCGTAATCGTTACTTATAGATGTTAGCACAGAAGTATCAGTAGTCAAAGCTATTGCTGGAAGCGATGGTCTTTCAATTTTGAATCTATTTATAAACTCTGCAGCAATATGCTGGGCATCAGCAGCACTTCCTCCATTGCCAAAAATAAGCAGCTTACCTTCTTCCATAAAGCAATATGCAATCTCTTGAGCTATTGCAATAAGCAGATTTTTATTTTTTGCAGTAAATTTGTTTAATGTTTCTTTCATCTCTTCAAATATATTTTCTACAAAGGATTCCATCTTTTACCCCTACAACTTTTTAGCTGCCTTTGTGGCTAGCTCAGATCTTTCCCCTTTTATCAAAGTTACTACCGCTGCAATCTCATCATCTTTAAATTTATCCACAACATAAGTCAATCCATTTGAATGATAATCTATATACGGATTGTCTATCTGATAGGGATCACCTGTCAAAATAACCTTTGTATTCTCACCTGCCCTAGTAAGTATAGTTTTTATCTCATGAGGGGTTAAATTTTGGGCTTCATCCACTATAAAATATTGGTTTGGCATACTTCTCCCTCTGATATAAGTGAGAGCTTCAATTTCTACAATATTTTGATCAAGAAGCGCCTTGTAAGAATACCCTCCTTCATCACTGGATAAAATTAGCTGTAAATTATCATACACTGGTTGCATCCAGGGGTTTAACTTCTCTTTCAATTCTCCAGGCAAATAACCCAAATCTTTCCCCATCGGGAAAATAGGCCTTGCCACAAGAAGTTTTTTATAGACTCTATCATCCGCAACCTTTTTAAGTCCTGCAGCTATTGCAAGTAGTGTTTTCCCTGTGCCTGCAATCCCCATCAAACAGACAAGCTTTATAGAATCATCCATCAATGCATCAAAAGCAAATTTTTGCTCGGCATTTCTAGCAAATATCCCCCATATCCCATCTTTGTACTCTTTAATTTTAACAACTTTACCATTTTTCTTAGAATACTTTCCAAGTGCAGTATGCTTCTCATTTATTTCTGAAACCAAAAACAGATACTCGTTTTCATCTGCATCAATTTCTATTTCAAGCTCATCATCTTTATAAAATCTATTTATAGAATCATCACTAACCACAACTTTTTTAGCACCTTCAAAAAAACTTTCTATTTCTACCTTATCCTTTTCATAATCTATTGATTTTATCCCCAAGACATCAGCCTTAATCCTTAAGTTTGCATCCTTGGTAACAAAAATAACCTCTTTATTCTCTTTTTCCTGCAAATACTTAGCCACAGAAAGTATAAGGTTATCAGCTTTATCACTAATTAGCTCATCTGGTATCAAATCTTTTAAATGATGATTACAAACATTGACCCTTATTATAGAGCCATTTTCTATCTTAACCCCTTTATTTAGTTCTCCCAAACTTCTTAGCTCATCAAGCTTTCTTGCTACAAACCTTGCATTATAACCTGTTTGATCCATGTGCTTTTTAAAAATATCTATCTCTTCAATAACTGTAATCGGAATATTAATAACACTGTTTTCAAAAGTAAAAATTGAAATCGGATCATAAAGTAGCACATTTGTATCAAAAACATAATTTATCATTTCTCACCCCAATTGTTATATTAACTTACTTATAACAGAAAATATAAAGATTGAAAATTATAATCTAGATTTAAAAAGATAAAAACTGTTATTCCTCGCAAATAACAGTATTTTTCCCAGCAGATTTAGCCTTATACAAATTAATATCCACCCTTTTAATTACATCTTCAAAAGATTCCCCTTTTTTGCGCAGCACAACTCCGAAACTCGCAGTAATTCTTTCCTTATCTAACGGTGCATCCCATTTGTATTCTTCAAGCTTTGCTCTAATCCTCTCTGCAACCATATAAACACTTTTGATATCATTCACCACCGCAACAATAATAAACTCCTCACCACCGTATCTAACAGGTATATCTCCCACTCTAACCTCATTTTTAATAATTTTTCCAATCACACTTAACACTTCATCCCCAACATCGTGCCCATAAATGTCATTTATTTTTTTAAAATCATCAATATCAAGCATTATAAAACCAACAGATGGTATTTCACCCCTATCATGTAAAGCAAAAAACCTCCTAATTGTTTCTGTCAAATAATATCTGGTATAACATCCCGTTAATGGATCGTGTATAGAGAGTTCATAAAATTCTTCACGCTCTTCAATCAATTTTCTTCTGATAAACTCTCTTTCAAAAGCTATACTTAAGAAATTTATAACTTTTTTCAGGATTTCTAAAATATCCTCGTCAATAGAAATAGGTTCTTTTAAATCCAACTTCATAACAGCAATAATTTTATCACTTTCAACTTCAGGAATTGGTATATAAAAAACATTTTCAATATTTAAATAGTTGGGATATTTTTCATAATATTCACTCATTTTTAATTGTAAAATATCTTTAACATATTCTTGTTGTTTGATTTCTTCCCATATTGATGGAGTCTCAGCTAAGAAATAAAAAAGTTTCCCTTTATAATCAATATAAAATTCAATACTATCAAAATCAAAAGCACTCCTTAATTCTATAACAAACTCTCTAATAAGCTCAGTAAAATCTTTATAAGTTGCCATTGTTTCCAAAAAAGCGTTTAAAATTTATTTAACTTTCTAAGCTTTTCCAACTCAGTACTTGTTTGAGTAAGTAAAAAAAGCCCACAATCAAGATTTTTCATTTTATTTATTATAGGTTTTATCAGATCTCTTTTAATAATTGATCCATGCTGAGGAGCAATTAAATCAATATCATACTTTTCAATCTTTTTTAAACTATGTACTAAAATCTCTTTTGATGGCATATAATGTTCATGAAAGGCAGTTATTGAATCAAAATATTTAATATCTTCTGCAAAAAGTTTGAACCCATCTGTAAATCCACCAAACAGATCACTAGAAAATAAAACTTTGCTTTTTTTATCATAAGTACAGAAAGCACCAGGGAAATGACAATATGGTGTAAAGATAAACTCTAATTCTCTCCCACCTGCGTTTAACTTCCAATTTTCCTTTTCCACACATATCATAGGAATATTGAGGTTGTAATGCTTCAATAAAGCAATAGCTCTCCAATGGCTAACAATAACTGCATCATCTCTAATCAAAAGATCTTTTATCATTTCCAAAGACGCTGTAATATCAGGGTCTTGATGCTGACATACAAAATACTTTATATACGAAAAGGGTATTATTTGCTCAATCTTCTCTAATGAATATTTAAAAGTTATCTTAGAACCTGGATCTATTAAAATAGATTCTTTACCATTTAAGATTAAATATACATGACATTGAAAAGGGTCATCTGGCAATTCATGCCCAACCCAAAAAATATCTTCAGCAATCTCAACTGGGTCTATCAAGTTATCATTCATATTAAATTATATTAAATTTATTTAACGATTGCAACAAAGTTTAATAAATAAAAAAGGGACCTTTCGGTCCCTTTTTGTGGGGGAGTTATCTATTACTATGGGAGGATGTCCATACTTGATGGGTGTACAATAATAATTAATTTTCATTTGTCAATAAAAATATTAACAATAACTAATAAATAAAAGCATTTAGTTTAGTAGTAAATCTAACTTCTTGGTATTAAAGCTTTTATATATTCATTACATTTAAAAAAATAATTTTTACCCTAATTTTATAACTTTTTTATAATATCCTTAAATTTTAGCTTCACTAAACCAACAAATAAAAAGAGAGGAAAAAGTTTGGAACAATCTTTTGCAGCTTACTTTTACAGCATCTCTTATTATAAAATTTCCAAGCATAATCTAATAGGTCAAAAAAACTGTTTTGTGCTAAAATCTCTTTATAAATTTTTATCGCCTTTTCCCTTTCCCCAATTACATCATAAATCATACCCAATAAAAGTTTCACATTTCCATTTCTATAAGTATCAAGTTTATTTGATTCTATAATTCTTTTTAAAATTTTCTTCGCTCCAATATAATCTTCAACTTTTATCAGTAAAACCGATTTTAATAATTGTAAAAAGTAACTACTATCAATCTCTAAATCGGATTTATTGATAAGTGCCAAACTGGAATAATACCCTTTCCCTGAATATAAATTATCCATAACCTTTGTAACAAGTTCATAAATCTTATAAGTTTCTTCATCATGATTTGTTTCAATATTATCTAACTCTTCTAATTTACCTTTAAACAAATCGGTCAAATTATATTTTTTAAACACACCAATAGAAGCAGGTGGTGGATTATCACCAACCAAAATATAATCCTTATTAAAATCGATCACTGCAGAGGAAACTGTAAAGCTGTTTGCCACAGTATGCCCAAATATATCATTATCTTTCAAATAATAATCATTATTATCAGAAATCAATTTTACCGCATCATTTTCATTAAAAAAATCTCTATTTCCTGTTAATTCATAAAGTCTTTTATTTCTATAATGGTTATTCTGAATCCAGATGTAAGAAGGGTAAAATTCTGATTTTTTCAATTTTTCAGAAATGTAAAAATTGTTATAATGAAACACAGGCTTATCTATTTCAATAAAGTCAATATCTTTTGCACTAATTTCAGAAATAACCCCTTTATTTTCTCTATGACTGTAGTTAATTATTGTCCAACCAGAAACAGTCCTTTTGTTTTTTAAAATCTTTTTCACATCCTCAATACATTCTGCCTTAGTTATTACCTGATATGAGAGATCCATAATAAAACTTCCCTTCAGACTCACATCCTGAGTAAAAAGCATATGAACAGATTGAGAAATACCTGCCTCATTCACTGCAGTAATACCTATTACAGGCAACCCCCACGTCGTAATATTCACACTTGGAACAACATTAGCTAATCTATAAGTCATAATAGTATGTTGTGATGTCCAAAAAGAACCTCCAAAATAATCCAAATTTCTGCAGTGCATTGTTGAATTTTCATCACTTTTTAATAATGATGTAGTACACCCCAAAAATATATCAGGGATATTCCTAAATTTCATCTTCCCAGCTTTCACCATAAAAAATGACAAAATATCTGGAAACATGATGGTATATAACAATTCAGTTCTTGATATACCATTTATAACTGCATATTTTTCCAAAAAATATTTATATTCATCACTAAGCTTTTTCCAAAAAAGCTTTGCTAAAATCTTCAAGCTTTTTGCTATCGATTTTGCCATCGCTGGATTCATCTGAAGCTTAAACAAAGATTCAATGAGATTTTTAAAATAATTAAAGCTTTTTTCAAAACCATCAGCTTTTAAATCTTTATAATCTTTAATATCCCACAATTTCATAAAGATTTTTCCCACTCAATAAGTTTATGTTTGTTATCTAAGCCATAATAAAAACCACCTAAACCATTTTTAGCCACCACTCTGTGACAAGGGATAATCAAAGGGTAATTATTTTTTGCCATCGCACTACCCACAACTCTTGCCCCATTTTTTATCCCAGATTTTTCGGCAAGTTCTCCATAAGTAATCGTCTTACCATAACTCACATCTAAAAGATTTTTATAAATCTTTAAAAAAGTTGAATTAATTTTTTCCGTTACAACCAAACAAAAAACATCAATATTTTCAAAAGGGTACTTTTTAAAATATCTCACAATATCAGCAGGCAGTTTTTCTGTTTCATAATTATCATAATCACCAAATAATATTTTAACCTTTTTTATTTTCCCTACCATTTTATCAAAACTAACTTCTGCACTAAAAAAATCTGTAATTCTTATAATACTCATTTACCCCTCTTTTCTTTCTAATAAAGCTATACTTTCAATATGATAAGTATTTGGAAACATATCTATAAACAGATACTTTTTCAGATCGTAATTATCAGAAAGCCTTAAAATGTCTCTAGCCATTGTGGAAGGATTGCAGGATACATATATTATTTTTTCAAATCTGTTTGAAATAGCATCAATTACAGGTTTTGAAAGTCCAGTTCTTGGTGGATCAACCAACAGTGTATTATATGTATTAATATCCATCTTTTTTATATTTTCTGCTTTACTGCCAATTATATCAACATTTTCAATATTCAACTTTTTCAACAAACCGATAGCTTCTCTATTCTCTTCAATGGCCAATACAGCTTTTGCTTTTTTAGCAACTTTATGAGTAAAAAAGCCACTTCCAGCATATAACTCTAAAACTTTATCATTTTCATCTACAAAATTAACAACTACCTCAGCAAACTCTCTCAACAAAAATCTATTTGACTGACTAAAAGAATCAAATCCTACATAATAATAAAAATCACCCACATCTATTTTTAGTAAACTATCCCCTAAAATTTTATTTTTAGCTTTTAATCCTACTATGTTTTTAAAATTCTCGAGATTTTCTAATTCACTATCAGTATTTAATAAAGCCTCACTTTCTTCATTTTCAATAATATAACACTTATTAATCTCACTTTCTTGGTATTTATTTGCGATTTTTGATATCTTCTCTACAACTGTTTCTTTGCAAATAAGACAGTCGGTAATAGGGGTAAATTTATTACTTTTAAAACCTAAAAAACCAAATTTACCATTTTTTAGTCTAAAAGTAGCTCTAAACCTGTATCTAAACTCTGGAGAAGTAATTACACCATCAATTTTAAACCCTTCTACCTTCCTAAAAAAGTTATTAATTAATCTCTTTTTTATTTCGATTTGGTAATCATAATCGATATGACCAAATTGACATCCGCCACATTCATTAAAAAATTTACAAGGAAACTCTCTTCTTAATTTTGAAGGTTTATGAATTTTGATCAGTTTAGCGAAAGAATGGGTTTTCTTTTTTTCAAATATTTCAAAGTCTACTACATCCCCCTCAACTGTTTGAGGGATAAAAACTGTAAAACCGCCATCAACCTTTGCAACGCCATAGCCACCATAAGCGGTATCTGTAATTTCAACATTTTTATAAATCATCGAAAATCATGAAATCACAAAAGCTCTATCCCAATCCTTCAAAACTGGGTCATACCCTTTAGATCTAATGACATTTATAATTTCATCTACCGTTCTATTATCCTCAATGTGAAACTGTTCAGCATTTTCATCTTCTTTTAGTGTATATCCACCAGGCTCTGTTTTAGAACCTGCACTCATTTGGGTAACACCAAGAGGAATTAAATTATCCCTCAAATTTGCAGGCTCTCTTGTTGAAATTACAATTCCCACATCGTGCAAGAATAACCTCATCGCAAGCATCGACTGCACAAGATTTTTATCGCTAATCTCTACAAAGGGTGTTTTTACACCTGGAGCCTTCCTCATTCTAGGAAAAGAAACTGTAATATGCGTTTTCCAATATTTCTTCATCAAATACTTAGCATGAAGACCAACAAAAAATTCATCCACTCTAAAATCCTCTAACCCCATCAAAGCTCCAATCCCAACTGTCCTCATCCCAGCTATGGCACCTCTTTCAGGCGTTTCAAGCCTCCATAAGAAATCTTTCTTTTTCCCTTTTGGATGTATTTTATCATAAGTTTCTCTGTTATATGTTTCTTGATAAATTGTAAGATAATCCACCCCTACATCTATCAGCTCTTTATAACCATTTATATCCAATGGATAAATCTCTATCCCTATTGATGAAAAATATTTATTACAAATTGAAACAGCACCTTTTAGATACTCAAGAGTTGCTACATTTGGAGCTTCTCCAGTCAACAATAAAATGTGTTTTATCCCAGTATCAGCTACTGCTTTTGCTTCCCTTTCTATTTCATCTTTCTTTAAGGTGATTCTTGGTATTTTGTGAAAAACATTAAAACCACAGTAAGTACAAGCATTTTGACACACATTTGAAAGATAAAGAGGAGCATAGAGTTTAATCGTTTTACCAAATCGCATCACAGTAATTTTATGAGCTTTTTGAGCCATATCCTCTAAAAACTTTTCTGCAGCAGGTGATAAAAGGGTAGCAAAATCCTCTACTGACAAATTTTCCTTAAATAATATATCAATAACATCATTTTCTCTACGAGTATAAATAAAATCCTTTATCTCTTCCCAGCTGTATTCTTTGTATATATCATAAAAACTCATTTATTTAACCTCTTAAAAAACCTGTCAAAGGGCTAGAAGCTTCAGCTTTTTCTCTAACAGGCGGCATACCAGCATCTCTAGCCATACATGCAGCTTCAACAGCCAATTTGAAAGAAATAGCCATTTTCACAGGATCCTTTGCTGTAGCAATGGCTGTATTTACCAAAACTGCATCAGCTCCAAGTTCAATAGCCAAAGCAGCATGACTTGGCGCTCCAAGCCCAGCATCCACTACCACAGGTACAGAACTCTGCTCTATAATTATCTTTAAATTTTCTTCAGTTTTAATCCCTTTATTTGTTCCAATAGGCGCACCAAGAGGCATAACCGTAACACAACCTATTTCTTCCAATCTCTTTGCAAGCACTGGATCTGCATTAATATAAGGCATTACATTAAAACCTTCCTTTACAAGAATCTCAGCAGCTTTAAATGTTTCTATAGGATCTGGTAAAAGATAATAAGGGTCAGGTGTTACCTCGAGTTTTACCCATGGCTCACAACCTGCTGCTCTTGCTATTTTAGCAAGCCTAACAGCTTCTAAAGCATCTCTTGCCCCAGATGTATTAGGAAGTAATAAATACTTTTCTCTATCAATATGTGAAAGGATATCATCTGAAGGGTTTTCTATATCCACCCTTCTTAAAGCAACGGTTACAATCTCTGCACCAGAAGCCTCTAAAGCTTCTTTCATCACCTGGCTATTTGGAAATTTACCAGTACCTATAAACAACCTGCTTTTAAATTTTCTGCCAGCTATCAGAATTTCATTTTTAAACATCTTTTCTCCCACTAAATAATTACTTATTGCTTATTAATTATTAATCTACCTATTTTATTATCTTTTTACATCTAAAACGGAACTGATTCTTTCACACATTATCCTCTATTTTTTATGATATTATACCTCTTTTACTCCTAATTTCAATCAATATAATTAGAAAAAATGATTAAGTCGCTTTGAAAAAAACTTTATTTCTAATTTTTATGTTTTGGTATGGGTAGATACTCAACACTTGGCGCTTTTTTCACAGGCTGAGGATATAAAGTCATAAGCTGCATTATCTCTTCTGGAATATCTGAAGAAACATTTAAACCAAGCTTTTTAGCCTCTTCAAATGTTATAGGGTAATCGTGAGTCCAAGTGCCTGTTGAAAGTAAATATGCAAGTTCTTTAGCCTTTTCATCACCATATTTATCAGCTAACAATTCATAAACAGCATTCTCAAGCTGGGAAACTGCCTTTTTTGCAACATCTGCCAATATTAGGGTTTTATCATCGATTTTATTAATATCCTTTTGCTCCAATAGTTTTAAAATAGATGCTGCGGGATACTCACCTAATTGTGGATCGACTGGTCCAAGTACTGCGTTTTCACTCATAACTATCTCATCAGCAGCCAAAGAGATTAATGTTCCACCACTCATTGCGTAATGTGGGACAAAAACTGTTACTTTCCCTTTATGTTTTTTGAGAGCTCTTGCAATCTGCAAAGATGCCAAAACCAAGCCACCAGGTGTATGTAAAATCAAATCAATAGGCACATCTTTATCTGTCATCTGAATCGCCCTTAAAACTTCTTCAGAGTCATCAACATTTATAAATTTATAAACAGGAAAACCCAAAAAACTCATAGTCTCCTGCCTGTGGACAAGCAAAATTACTCTTGAACCTCTTTTTTTCTCAATTTTTGCAATCAATTTCTGCCTTGCAGCTTCTATCATTCTCTGTTTTATAACTGGCTGCATTGCAGCAATCATAAAAAAGAGCCAAAACAGCTCATTAAAAGTCATATATCACCCCTACCTAAAATATCGATATAAAATTTCATCTGGGTAGTATTCTCTATAATCTGATTTTCTTTTAAAAAATCTATGAAAAATTATTCCAAAAACAAAGCCACCAATATGCGCCCACCAGGCAATACCTGTGGCATTTTGATTTGCTACCAAAGTAAATGTGCCTGAAATTACTTGCGAGAAAAACCAAAACCCCAAAAACACCACAGCTGGTATTTCAAAAAAAAGTGGAATAAAAAATAATGGGACAAGTGTTATTATCCTTGAAAATGGGAACATCACAAAATACGCACCCATTACACCAGCTATAGCTCCAGATGCACCCACTGCAGGAACCACAGAATCTGCATTAAACACAAAATGTGTAATACTTGCAGCAATACCTGACAATAAATAAAAAATAAGATATCTGAAATGACCTAATCTATCCTCAACATTATCACCAAAAATATAAAGCGTCCACATATTGCTAATTAGGTGAAACCAGCTGCCATGAAGAAACATATTGGTAAAAAATGGCCAATAATTATCCACATGTAAACCAGCAAAATAAGCCCACTCAGGATGAGTGTATCTTGCAGGCACTAAACCAAATATGTAAAAGAACCGATTTAATAAATCTGGTGGCAAAGAAACCTCATATAGAAACACAATAACATTTATAAAAATCAAAGCATAATTAACAAAAGGTGTTTCTCTACGCGGTATAATATCTTTTATCGGTAACATATGTTAATATTATAAATAAAGAAAAATAATTTTCAATAAAAATAAGATACGGCACCGCATATAAGCAGTGCCTTTAGAAAATTTTATAGATTTAAAACATCAAACATTGAATAGAAACCAGCTGGCTTATCCTTTATCCATTTTGCTGCAGAAAGTGCCCCTTTTGCAAAGGTATCTCTTGTATGAGCCTTATGAGTAATTTCTATTCTTTCACCATTGCCACAAAACATTACAGTGTGCTCACCAACAATGTCACCTGCTCTAATAGTCTGAATCCCTATCTCTTTATCTGTTCTTTCCCCAATCAACCCTCTTCTGCAGTAAACTGCATCGCTATCTAAGCTCCTACCCGTAGCCTTTGCTACAACTTCTGCCATCTTCATGGCAGTACCACTTGGAGCATCCTTTTTCATCCTGTGATGAGCCTCTATAATCTCTATATCATAAATATTACCAATAGCCTTAGCTACCATCTCAAGCACTTTGAAAGTCAGATTAACCCCAAGACTCATATTTGGAGCCAACAAAACTGGTATTTTTTCTGACAATTTTTTGATCTCTTCAACTTCGCTATCTTCAAAACCTGTTGTTCCAATTACTACAGGTTTACCTGCTTCTAAATAAGCCTCAAGGTTTGATAATGTAGCTGTTTTAAATGTAAAATCTATCAAAACATCAGAATCTTTTGCAGCTTCAACAATATTTTCAGTTATCTTTACTCCAAGATTACCTACACCAATAACCTCTCCAATATCTTTACCTAAAAAAGGGGATTCTTTTGATTCAACTGCACCACCAATCTCTATCTCACTATTGTCTAAACCAAGAGCTATAATTCTTTTACCCATTTTACCTGCAGCACCAACCATACAAATAGCTGTTTTACTCATAAAATTACCTCATCAATTTTTTAAACTAAGTCCCAAATCAAGTAATACTTTTCTAAGTCTTTCAGTATTTGCTTCAGTCATTGGAACAAGTGGTAATCTTATCTCATCCTCTATCAACCCCATCAAATATAGTGCCTTTTTTACAGGTATTGGATTAGTTTCAAAGAATATAGCTTTAAAAAGTGGGAAAAGTTTATAATGCAGTTCTTTAGCTTTATTTATATCGCCAGCAAAAAAGCTATCTACGAGCTCAGCCATAAGTTCTGGAACGATATTTGTGGCAACAGATATTACCCCTTTAGCACCAAGGCATAAAAGAGGGTAAGTCAATGAATCCTCACCACTTAATAATGCAAAACTATCATCTGTCCCAGCAATAATCTCAGCAGCTTGATCGAGAGAACCGCTCGCCTCTTTTACACCAACAATGTTTTTAATTTTTGAAAGCTCAATTACAGTTTCAGGCAACATATTTACAGCAGTTCTACCTGGAACATTATACAAAATGATTGGTATATCAACAGCTTCAGCAACAGCTTTAAAATGCTCATAAAGCCCTTTTTGAGTAGGTTTGTTATAATAAGGTGTAATAACTAAAGCAGCATCCGCACCTGCTTCTTTTGCATGTTTTGTCAAAAATATTGTTTCATGGGTGCTGTTTGAACCAGTGCCAGCAATAACAGGCACCCTACCCTTAACCTGGTCAATTACTATATCGATAACCTGACAATGCTCTTCATAAGTCAGAGTTGCAGATTCGCCAGTCGTTCCACAAGGAACTATCCCATCAGTCCCTTTTTCAATTTGAAACTCTACCAACTCTCTAAGTTTAGCTTCATCCACCTTACCATCTTTCATAGGTGTAACTATAGCTACAATACTCCCTTTAAACATGACATCCTCCTCTTTAATACTCTAAAGCTTCTTTATTTAAATTACCTGTATATACAACCCTTGCTTCCCCTTCTAAAAATACTTTTCCATCTTCTAAATAGACTTTTAAAATCAAACCGCTACTTGTTTCAATTTCTACAGGGGAGTTAACAATCCCTTTCTTTACTGCAATTATAGAAGTTGCCACAGAGCCTGTCCCACAAGCCATGGTTTCATTTTCTACACCACGCTCATAGGTGCGAACTTTTAGCTTATTATCGCCTATCTTTTTGAAAAAATTTACATTTGTCCCAGCTGGCTTATAAACCTCATGAAATCGAATTTCTCTACCGTATTTTACTACATCAAAACTGTAAATATCATCTTTAACCTCAACAACAACATGAGGTACACCCGTATTTATACTGGAAACTGTTAATCTCTCCCCCAAAACATCAATTTCGTAATCTATCTTCTCATCAAATGGCTCAGTTAACTGAACTTTAACATTAAAATCATCCATTATTTCAGCTTCTATAATACCTGCTATTGTTTCAAACTTCATCTTTTTACCAGCTATTCCATTTAAATAAGCAAATCTTGCAGCACACCTTGAACCGTTTCCACACATCTCAGCAGAAGAACCATCAGCATTAAAAAATTGCCATTTAAAATCAACTTTATCAGAATTTTCTATCAAAATAAGCCCATCAGCACCAACAGATACACATCTTGCACAAATTTTTGGGATAAACTCTTTTAAGTTGATACCATTCATTTTACCATCACGGTTATCTATAATTATAAAATCATTACCGCTACCAGTCATTTTATAAAATTGTATATTCATAAACAACCCCTCATAAATCCTCTGATATAGATTCTGGACCTATCAAATCATCATAGGTTTCTCTTCTTCTAACAATATAATATTTATCTTTATTTACCAATATTTCAGGCACTCTTGGTCTAGAGTTATAGTTAGAACTCATAGTGAAGCCGTAAGCACCTGCACTCATAACTGCTATCAAGTCCCCTTGTTGAAAATCAGGGATATTTCTATCCTTTGCAAGGAAATCACCAGTTTCACAAATAGGACCTACAATATCACCATAAACAGTTTTATAATTGCACTCTTTGACTGGCTTTACATCATGGAAAGAACCATACAAAGTAGGCCTCATTAGATCATTCATGGCTGCATCAACAATTTTGAAATGTTTTAACTCAGTTTCTTTTGTATAAAGCACTTTTGTAACAAGGACACCAGCATTACCAGCTATAACCCTTCCAGGCTCAAACACCAATGTAACATCCAATCCTTTAATCACTTCAATTATTTTATCAGCATACTCTTTTGGTGAAGGTGGCATCTCTTCGTTATACTTAATGCCAAGCCCTCCTCCCAAGTCTAAATATTTTATATTTATACCTTTCGCTTTAAGATTTTTTACCATTTCAACCATAATTTTAGTAGCATCAACAAAAGGTGAAACATCTGTCAATTGAGAACCAATATGACAGTGAGCTCCCACTACTTCAATATTATCAAGGGAAGCTGCGTATTCATACTCCTGATAAGCATTTTCTATTGGGATACCAAACTTATTCTTTTTCAAACCTGTTGAAATATAAGGATGTGTTTTAGGATCAACATTTGGATTAACCCTTAAAGCTATCCTAGCTTTTTTATTTAATCTACCAGCTATCTCATTTATTTTTTCAAGCTCTTGGAAAGACTCAATATTAAACATTAAAATATCGGATTTTAAAGCAAATTCTATTTCTTCTTCAGTTTTTCCAACCCCAGCATAAACAATCTTTTTAGGATCAATACCCGCTTTAAGTGCCCTATATAACTCTCCACCTGAAACGATATCAGCACCACAACCAAGTTTTCCAAGCAAATTTAATACAGCAAGATTAGAATTTGCTTTTACAGCAAAACAGATAATATGCGGTACCTCTTCAAAACTTGCGTCAAAAACCTCGAAATGTCTTTTCAGTGTAGCAGCACTATAAACATAAAAAGGTGTCCCAACCTCTGCTGCAATCTTTTTTAGAGGGACTTCCTCACAAAACATTTCCCCATCTTTGTAGTGAAAGTGATGCATACAATACCCCTTTATTTTTTTTCATATCATTTAACATTAATAATTATTTTTGTCAAAGACAAAGCCACAATAAAGCTAATAAAAATCCAATTTTGATATGTTTATTAAAATATACAGAAACAACCTGAAATTTTGAGAATATAAAAAACAGTTTTATAATCTACAATTTGGACATATCAACATCTTCTAAAAACTCTAATGTTTTTACCCTACTTTTTTCACCACCAATGATTTTTATAGATGATTTTGAAATATTTAGTTTTTTTGCCAAAAAGTTAATCAGCTCTTTATTAGCAGAACCATCAACGGGTGGAGAAGCAACTTTTATCTTTCTCATACCATTAAACTCTCCAGCCACTTCAGTTTTTTTTGCACCTGGTTGGATATAAAATGTAACTTTACCCCCCATTTTTTTCCCCAGAATCATTATAATAAGCTGCATTTAATAATAATACATCAGTCTTTTCATTTATAGTTCTTTCAACATCTTCAACAAATTCACTCATGTAAAATTCACCACTTTTTACTAATGATAATTCATAAAAAGCATCTAAACCTATCTTATCCCCACAAACTGAGTGAATAACCTCACCACCTTTAATATACAATTTCCCTTCAATATTATCAGAATAAATTTCTATAAGATAATCTTTTGCCGAACTTGAAGCTAATTGTATCAAATCAAAAAATGAAAAATCGGTCAAATCCCCACTAATTTTGTCTCTAAAACCATCAGAAAATTGACTTGAAAACAGCTTTTTATAAGCTTCTATAAATTGATCCAGCCTCTTTTTATTCAAGCCTTTTAGCCCTTCAAAAGATACCCCATATCTATTTTTTTCCCTTATATTCCTAATAATAGCATTTACACCTTTTATCTCTTTACCATTCGGCAGTACAAAACTTAACTGCAACATATCACCAACATCACAAGGGTAATTTGTGCTTATTAACGCTCCATTCAAACTAAGATCGAGAATCATACCATTTAATGGCTTGATATTTTTATACATAATTTTACATGGGATATGGACACTAATTCGTTTTGAATCTCTAAGTTTAGTAATTAAATAATCTTTTGGGTATGTAATAAGTATCAAATTTGTAGACTCTAATTCACCGTACAATTTAGCTTTAAATTCTATAATAAAATCTTCATAACTATACCTTGCAGTAACAAAATCATATATTTCAAATAATTTATCAATGTCTTTATTTGTGGTGCATATAATATATTTACCATATTCAAAGCCAACTATTTTAGAAATAAAGTGTTTTATATTGTTTTCAACAAAAATAATCTCCTTTCCAATATAAAAATTATCAAAATAACTGTTTGTAACTGTTTCCGCATTAACTTTTCTTTTAAGAATTTTAACTATTTTATTTAATTCATTTAACTGACTAATAATTTGCCCTATCTTATGTTCACTTTCAGCTGTGTAAAAATCAAGATAATTAACTATATTTTCAGAATTATTGTCATTAACTTCATATTTATGCATCCCATCATCAATATCTTTATCTGTAGGTTGATTAGTAATCAATAAATCCTCAAAAAGCTTATCAATCTCTATTCCACTTAATTTTGTATTATTAACAAAACCTTCAGCATACTGTTTAAATAATTTTGAAGTAGGGGAATTTGGGTAAAGATTTATTATAGGGATTTGTCTATTAACAGATTCCGTAAAGTTTTCATCTTCTGGCAAAAAACCTAACAAAGAAACATCAAGCTGTAAAAATTTCTTTATCGTATCCCTAAATTTCTCAAAAACACCATAAACCTGAGCCTTAGATTTTGCTCTGTTAATCAAAATCTTAAAATCCCTAACGACATTTTTCTCTTTTAATACCTTTAATACCGAATAACTATCTTTAATAGAAGTTACTTCAGGCAATATAACTATAACAACTTCATCTGCCAGTTTTACAAAAGATAGTATCTCTTTAGAAATCCCAGCACCAGTATCAATGATAAGATAATCAAATCTATCTTTAATCTTTTTTATTTCATTTAAAAGCCTTTTACTATCTTTTGCTGTTAATTTAGTTAGTTCAAAAATCCCACTACCAGCAGGTATCAAAGCAAAATTTGGATAATGTTTATCCACTAACAAAATATCATCAATACTTACCCCTTTAAAAACAATATCCTCAATTGTTTTTTCAGGCTTTTTCCCAATCAATAAATCAGCATTCCCTAAAGCTAAATCTGCATCTAATAAAGCAACACTTTTTCCAAACTTACTAATTGCAATAGCAAGATTTAATGAAAAATTACTTTTACCAACACCACCTTTTCCACTTGTGACAGTGATTATCTTTGTTTTCATGCTTATATTTTAACACACAATTATAATTTTTCAAATTATAATTAGTTTTTAAAATTTACTCTTTAAATAAATACAAAAAAAATATAAAATTAGTCTCATAGTGGAGGCAAAAATGAAAGTAGGGATAGTAGGTGCAACTGGATATACCGGTTTTGAGCTAATAAAAATCTTATGTAAACACCCAAATGTGGAAATAAGTGTCGTAAGTAGTGATACATATTCTGGTAAAAAATATTCTGATATTTATCCAAAACTTGCACAAATATTTGATAAAATAATTGAACCAAACGATTTTGACTTAATAGCATCAAAAAGCGATATTATTTTTTTATGCCTACCCCATGCAGCATCAATGGATGCAGTAAAATTTTTCTTTGATAAAGGGAAAATCTGTATAGACTTAAGTGCTGATTTTAGATATCAAGACATTTCTCTTTATGAAAAAACTTACAAAATAAAACATAAGTATCCAGAACTGTTAGATTTTACTGCATACGGAATACCTGAATTATTTGAAAACAACATAAAAAATGCAAAAATCGTAGGGAATCCCGGATGTTATCCAACAAGCATAATAGTTCCCACTTATCCGCTACTAAAAGAGGGGTTGATATCCCCTGAACTAATTGCAGATTCCAAATCAGGAGTTAGTGGAGCAGGTAAAAAACCTACAGAAAAAACACATTTTTGCGAAGTTAACGAAGACTTTAAGCCTTATTCTATACTTTCCCATAGACATGAATCAGAAATTTCATCAATATTAAACTTGGCTTATAAAAATACAAAAATTGTATTTACCCCTCATCTTTTACCTATAAACAGAGGG
Source organism: Deferribacter thermophilus (assembly GCF_049472675.1). Taxonomy (NCBI): domain Bacteria; kingdom Pseudomonadati; phylum Deferribacterota; class Deferribacteres; order Deferribacterales; family Deferribacteraceae; genus Deferribacter; species Deferribacter thermophilus. The sequence goes on along the minus strand of NZ_JAPNXM010000002.1, from coordinate 43,278 downwards.
ATAGAATCAACAATCTATACTAAATCGGATAAAAGTTTAGACGAACTTTACAGCTGTCTCTATGACTATTATAAAAACAAAAAATTCGTAAGGATCTTTAACACACAAATACCTTCAATAAAAAATATTCAGCACACAAATTTTATAGATATTGCTCTATTTAAAAGGGAAGACACACTTATTATTATTTCTTGCATAGATAACCTTATTAAAGGGGCGAGTGGCCAAGCCGTACAAAATATGAACCTCATCTTAAACTTAGACGAAACAACAGCGTTACTGTGATTAAATAAAAAGTATTTTTTATCATCAATTACATTATCATAACCACAAAGACTCATTAATATTACTAGTAAGTTAAATCATATTTGAATTTATTATTTAGATATAAATTAATTACTAACCGCCAAAAAAATCATCTATATCATGATTTTTATTGACAAACAGAGATTTTTTTATTATATATTATGATGTGAGGTGAGATATGAATGTAACATCCAAATCTATTTATGCTATTATCGCAGTTTACGAGTTAGCGCTTAATAAAGATGAATTTATAAAAAGTGATGTTATTGCCAAAAAATATAACATCCCAAAAAGATTTCTCGAAATAACCCTTTCTGAATTAAAAACAAACGGCATAGTCGTTTCAAAAAAAGGTGGTGGAGGTGGTTTTGCTCTTGCAAAACTCCCAGAAGAGATTTCTGTCTATGATATTCTATCTGTAACAGAAAATGATCTAAATGTATTTAACTGCTCAAAATTTTTGGATGAATCTACATGCAATAATTTTTCTATTTTTGAGACGATTAGTGATGAAATTATTAAGGTTTTAAAAAATAAAACCATCAAAGATATGATAAGTGAAAATACTATTAAGTATTCAACTACATTTATAATTTAGGAGGTTAGAATGAAACATATTGAAAGTCTACTTTTACACTATGGCTACACACCAGACAAAACTGGAGCTAGAGCTGTACCTATTTATCAAACCACATCGTATGTATTTAGAGACACGGAACATGCAGCAAATCTATTTGAACTAAAAGAGCTTGGATACATATATACAAGATTAATGAACCCAACTCAAGAGGTATTAGAAAATAGATTGGCAGCTTTGCATGGTGGTACAGCAGCTTTAGCGGTATCTTCAGGTCAAGCAGCTATCACCTACTCTATTCTAAACATCACAGGATTAGGCGATAACATTGTTTCTGGCTCATATCTTTATGGAGGAACTTATAATTTATTTAATTACACACTGAAAAAGCTTGGAAGAGAAGTTAGATTTGTGGATTCTTCAGATCCAGAAAATTTTAAAAAGGCAGCTGATAAAAACACAAAGGCATTTTACTTAGAGACTATAGGAAACCCAAAAAATAATGTAAACGATTTCGAAGAAATAGCAAAAATCGCTCACGAATTAGGTACCCCTCTAATAGTGGACAATACAGTAGCTCCTTACATTTTTAATCCATTTGAACATGGTGCAGATATAGTTGTTTATTCACTAACCAAATTCATGACGGGAAATGGTACCAGTATCGGTGGAGCAATTGTTGAAAAAGGTGATTTCAACTGGGCAAACGGAAATTTCCCAGAATTTACAAATCCTGATGATTCATACCATGGACTCGTTTACTGGGATGCATTTGGAAACCACGATAATGCAGTAATTAAAGGGGTTGCTTTTGCCTTTAAGATAAGACTTCAATTGCTAAGAGATATTGGAGCATGTATCAGCCCATTCAATGCTTTTATGACAATAGAAGGGTTAGAAACTTTACCTTTGAGAATGAAAAAACATTGTGAAAACGCTTTAGAAGTCGCAAAATTTTTAAAATCACATCCTAAAGTAAGCTGGGTAAACTATCCAGGGTTAGAAAGTCATCCTGATTATAATAATGCTAAGAAATATTTGAAAAATGGATTTGGCGCTATAATAGGTTTTGGTGTTAAGGGTGGATATGAAGCAGGGAAAAAATTTATAGATTCTGTTAAAATGATTTCTCACCTTGCAAATATTGGGGATGCAAGAACACTTGTTATTCATCCTGCAAGCACAACCCACCAACAACTTACACCAGAACAAAGGCTAGCAACTGGTGTCACTGATGATTTCATCAGACTCTCTGTGGGGCTTGAAAATGTAAAAGATATTATCGAGGATATTGACCAGGCTCTACAGCAAATTTAAAGGAGTCAACTATGAAATTTTTTGAATCAAATTATCAAACCATAGGGAATACCCCAACCGTTGAATTAAAAAATATAAATAAAGGTTTAAAAGGGAAACTCTATGCCAAATTAGAAAGTAGAAACCCATCCTTTTCCGTGAAAGATAGAATTGGTTATGCAATGATTATAGATGCTCTTAGAAATAAAAAACTCAAAGAAGGGATGACTATAATTGAACCAACAAGCGGTAATACTGGGATCGCTCTTGCTATGATGGGTGCTTCGCTTGATTTTAAAGTAAAACTTGCCATGCCAGAATCAATGAGTATCGAAAGAAGGGCTATTATGCAGATGTATGGTGCTGAACTCTTACTGACCCCAGCTGATAAAGGGATGAAAGGAGCAATTGATGCTGCAAATGAATTACTGAAAAATGACCCAGATAAATTTTTTATGCCATCACAATTTGATAACCCAGCTAACCCAAAAATCCATGAAGCAACAACTGGCCCAGAAATCTATTATGCCTTAAACGGTAAAATTGATTATTTTGTAGCAGGTGTTGGTACGGGAGGGACTATTTCTGGTGTCAGCAGATTCTTAAAAAGGGTTTCCTTTAACAAAGTAAAATCTGTAGCAGTAGAACCTGCCAAAAGTCCTGCAATCTCATATTTTCTAGATAAAAAAGATTTCACTCCTGCACCTCACAAAATTCAAGGTATAGGTGCTGGTTTTATCCCTAAAAACCTTGATCTTAACCTAATAGATGAAGTAATGCAGATTGAAGATGAAGAGGCCATCGATTTTGCAAGAAGACTATTTAAAGAAGAAGGGATCATGGCAGGAATTTCATCAGGAGCAAATTTCGCTGCAGCTTACAAAATTGCTCAAAAAGATGAAAGTAAAGATTTGAATATTGTATTTGTAGTTTGTGATACAGGTGAAAGGTATCTAAGTACGGATCTATTTAAAATTTAAAGACAGAAGCAGGTCGGAGAAATAGGCTCTGATCTGCTTTTCCCTTTTTTTATCTTTTTATAAACAACTACTTTTTTCGCTTTATCCTTTAAAATATTTATATTATCCACTAACTTAGATACTAAATATAACCCCCTTCCACAATCAGATAGAGGGCTTACATAATTTGGAATATTTAACTCAAATATATCCCCCTCATCGATAACCTCAATTTTTATCATATTATCAACTAATTCCATATTAACAAAAACTTTTTTTAAAGGATCGTTATTATTCCCATGAATTATTGCATTGTTTAATAACTCAACGATAATTAACTCGAGATAATAAATCTCTTTTTCATCAAAAACCCAGTTTTTTAAGACTTTAATTATTTCATCAATATGATTATTTAAAGCTCGAATATCAGAGTTAAATTGATATTTAAACTTTTTCTTAGCTACCATCCTTTATTTCTTTAATGGCTTCATCAAAATCTCTATTTATCTCAAGGGCTCTAATCAAACCTGTTGTAATAAAAATAGAAAGTATTTTCTCGTTATTAGTAACAATTCTAAATTGTGCTCCTTTCTGTTTTGCTTCTTTATAAAAGAAAACAAGAACACTCAACGAAGTGCTATCCATATAATCCACTTCGTTCAAATCTAAAATTATTTTAGCACTTTCGACAATTTCCTTTGAAACTTCTGTTTTTAAATTATCCACCACTGAAGCATCTACTCTTAGGGATTTTACTTTGAAGACAACGACCCCATCAATAATCTTTTTGTCAATATTCATATATACCCCCTTAATTTAAGTATAACATTATTTTATGATTATTCAAGCAAGTTATCAATAGTATTCAACTGTTGCTTTTTATAATTTATAAATGTAACATAAAAAATAAAACAAGCGAGGTGGTTAAAGTGGAAAGTATTTATATAATAGGGCACAAAAATCCAGATACCGATTCTATCTGTTCTGCTTATTGCTATGCAAAGTTAAAAAATATGATTGATAAATCCTATAACTACATTGCTGCAAGATGTGGTAATCTGAACGATCAAACTAAATATATTTTTAATAAATTCAATGTAAATCCACCAATCTTGCTTAAAGATGTCTATCCAAAAGTAGCTGACTGCATGACAAAAAATGTTATTTTTTCCCACACAGACGACCCAATTTATAATGTTATGAACAACATTAACAAATTAAAGATCAGACTAACTCCTATACTTGATGATAATGAAGAATTAAAAGGGATAGTTAGTATATTAGAAATAACAGATTTTTATATTGGTAAACAGGAAATAGATGTCAGACCTACATATCTATTTCGTATAGATAATTTTAAAAAAGTGTTAAACTGTGAAATAACAAAAATTGGAGAAAATAAAGAGTTTTATGCCCAGATCATTGTAGGTGCAATGCCTTTTGATAGATTCAAAGAACAGTTCGATAGATTAAATCCAAAAAACACACTTTTAATAGTTGGTAGAAGAGTAGATATAATAGAATACGCAGCAGAAAAACAAATTCCAGCAATTATAATAACTGGTCTAAAAAACAAAGATGAATTAAAAGGGATTGATTTAACAAATTATAAAGGCTCTATAATTATATCCTATCATGATACTGCAGAAACATTGAGAAAAACCATTTTTAGTGTACCTGCAAAATATGTCATGAGTAAAAACTTTCCAGTCTTAAACCCTGATATGTATCTTGATCAAGCAAAAGGTATCTTAATAAATGAAAATAGGAGAGGGTTGCCTGTAGTTGATGAAAATGGGAAATTAGCCGGTATCTTAACAAGGTCTGATATTATAAAAAAATTCAAACACAAATTAATTTTGATGGATCACAACGAATTAAACCAAGCAATAGATGGAGCAGAAACAGCTGAAATAATCGAAATAATTGACCACCATAGACTTGGTACTATTAAAACCACCTCCCCCATCTTCTTTTATGCCAAACCATTAGGAAGTACTTGTTCACTTGTTTATGAGCTATTTGAACAATACTCACAACCAATTGATAAAACAACAGCTTCTCTACTTTTAAGTGGTATTCTATCTGATACTGTAGTATTAAAATCTCCAACTACCACCAAAAGGGATATAGAAATAGCTCACAAATTAGCAAAATTGGCAGAATTAAATATAGATGAATATGGGAAAGAGATATTTAGTGTAACATCAAGTTTTGACAATATGGATATTGAGAAAGCAATACTTTCAGATTTCAAAATTTACAATGAATTTGGGGTAAGTTTTGGCATAGGTCAAATAGAAGTTGTTACCTTAGATGGTTTTGAAAAGAGAAAAAACGAAATAAAAGAAGGATTACTGAAAATCAAAAACAATAAAAACCTTGATTGGACTATGCTTTTGATTACCGATATTATAAATGGAGATAGCTTATTAGTTACAAGTAGCTTCAAAGCTGCTGAAAATTTATTAATCTATCAGCAAATTGAGGAATCTGTATTTCTATTAAAAAATATTTTATCCCGAAAAAAACAATTACTTCCAGAAATATTAAGAGTTTTAGAAGAATTGAGTTCTAAATAAATCTGCATTATAATAAAATATGGAGGTGAATTATGGAAGAAGCTATTTATAAACATATCTTAGTTATGACAGATTTTAGTGATGACGCATTATATGCGGTAAAAGTTTCTGCTAATTTAGCAAAATCAAATAATAGCAAGTTAACAATACTACATGTTGCTCACGATGAGAGTCAACTAAAACTTTATGTAAATGAAGAAGAATTTGAAAATATTAGAAAAAAGTTGGATGAAGAAATTAATAATCAACTAAAATCACTAAACAACAGTGTTCCTTTATTAAATGAACTGGAAGTAGACTATATAATTAGAAGAGGTATCCCCTATGTGGAAGGGCTTTTAGAGATAGAAAAGGGTATTTATGACCTTGTTGTCATCGGTTCGCATGGTAAAACCAGCATCAAAAAGTTTTTCTACGGAAGCACCGCTGAGAAAATTGTAAGAAGAGCACCTATAAGCGTGTTAGTCACAAGAAAATAACGAAAGTTTTAAAGCTCACTTCTTGAGATTGCTTCGTTGCTTGCTTTAATAACCTGCGGAGCAATCTCTTATTAAGCAATCTAAAAGATTTTATTATTTATTGGTCGTTTGCAGCTTCGTTAATAAATTCTAAAGGATTTACTGGAACGCCATTGACCAAAACTTCGTAATGAACATGTGGCCCAGTGCTATGCCCAGAACTTCCAACTTTTGCTATTATATCCCCTTTATTGACCCTCTGACCAACTTTTACTAATATTTTACTGTTATGGGCATATCTTGTAACATAACCAAAACCATGGTCAATTGTAACTAATTTTCCATAACCTGGCTTATAACCAGCATATATAACAATACCTTTTGCAGTAGCCTTTACAGGGGCACCATATCTCGCAGCTATATCAACCCCCTCATGAAAAACTCTTCTACCAGTAAAAGGTGATATCCTGTATCCAAATTTACTAGATATCCAGCCTCTAACAGGCCATATTGAAGGAGTAGACAAAGTCATCAATCTTTGCTCTTCTAGGAAATTTATTAGCTCTGATAAGCTATTTTGCTTTTTCTCAATCTCAGTAGTTAATGACAACAATGTATTATTTAATTCATTAAAAAATTCCACTTCCTTTCTTTCAGCAGTAGCAGAATAATCTCTTAAAATATCTATCTCTTTGCCACCTATCGCCAGCTTTTTATTCTTTTCATCAGCATATTTTGCTAACTCTCTTACCTCTTTCTCTAAATCATCAAGATACACAAGTTTTGACTCTATTTCATTAACTCTTTTCGCATACTCATTAAGTCTTACTTTTAAAAGTTCATTCTCACTTTTGTAGCTTAACATTAATCTCCGTTCAGAATAAAGCTTACTTAACAATACTATAGACACGATTGTAATAATAAAAATTGTTAAAAGGGATATTAAAGTAATTTTAAATGTTTTCTTTTTAAAGGAAAGAGACTTTACCTCTTTTTGACCTGCTTCATCAAATATTAGTAATGTAATTTTTTTGTCATTTTTACTCATATTTTGAAATTATCCTAAATACATTTGTATGTCAATAAATTATTAAAATAATAAGAGGAAAAAGGGGTAGATACCCCTTCTTCTTTTTATAAATTATAAAATGCACTCAATCCAGGATAAATTGCTTGATCTAACAACTCATCCTCTATCCTTAGCAACCTGTTATACTTACATACCCTATCCGTTCTACATGCAGAACCTGTTTTTATCTGACCAGCATTAACAGCCACAGCCAAATCTGCAATTGTTGTATCTTCTGTTTCCCCAGATCTATGAGAAATCACACAAGTATAACCTGCTCTCTTTGCAGTTTCTATTGCTGCTAAAGTTTCAGTCAATGTCCCTATTTGGTTGAGTTTTATCAAAATTGAGTTAGCCACACCATTTTCTATTCCTTTATTAAGTCTCTCAGTATTAGTAACAAAGAGATCATCTCCAACAAGCTGGATTTTATTTCCAAGTGCATCTGTCAACTTTTTCCAGCCATCCCAATCCTCTTCAGCTAATCCATCTTCAATACTGATTATCGGATATTTAGCGATCAAATACTGATAAAACTCTATCATATCATCAGCACTTTTTTCAGGATTTTTCTCAGCTGCCAATACATATTTTCCATTTTTATACAATTCACTGGAAGCAACATCAAGAGCTAAGTATATATCTTCTCCAGGCTTATAACCAGCTTTTTCAATTGCCATTAAAATTACTTCTATTGCTTCTTCATTTGAATTTAAATTTGGTGCAAATCCACCTTCATCACCCACTGCTGTGCTGTACCCCTTTTCATTCAATACTTTCTTTAAGGCATGAAAAGTCTCTGTCCCCATTCTCAAAGCTTCTTTAAAACTGTGAGCACCCACAGGCATTATCATAAACTCTTGAATATCAACATTATTATCAGCATGTTTCCCACCATTTAAAATATTCATCATAGGAACAGGTAACTGATGAGCAAATACTCCCCCAATGTATCTATATAATGGCAACTCTAAAGCATTAGCTGCAGCTTTTGCACAAGCCAAAGAAACACCCAATATCGCATTTGCTCCAAGTTTTGACTTATTTTCTGTCCCATCCAAATCACATAGAATTTCATCTATAAGCTTCTGTTCTAAAACATCAACCCCTTCTAATTCTTCAGCTATAATCTCATTAACATTTTGAACAGCTTTTAAAACCCCTTTTCCATTATATCTGTCTTTATCACCATCCCTTAATTCAACAGCTTCAAACTCACCAGTAGATGCACCAGAAGGAACCGCAGCAATCCCAACAAAACCACCACTGGTAACAACTTCAACTTCTACAGTAGGATTACCACGAGAATCTAGTATCTCTCTTGCATAAATATCGATAATATCTGTCATGATTATACCCCCATAATTAATTTTAAATACATTTATTTATATTGAAAATTTATAAAAAAAACAATATTATTTCATCACTATTAGCTAATAAGGAGTTAAATTTGTACGAAATCCCAAACTTAGTTTATGCAGACAAAAATGGCAATATCTACGATCACCCAGAACTTAAAATGGTTGTTAGAAGTGAAAATTACAACTTTGTACCTTATGAACTAGAATTGATAGAAATACCTGAGTGCACCACTTTCTATTTTTTACCTAATTCACACCCAATAGCCTACAATCCTACAACGGCATCATTGGAAGAATTTAAAAGGGGGTATGCACTTTCTGTCTTTTTACCTCCAGGCTATTTAAGACTTTTTTTACCATCTTATAAAAAATATACTAATCAGATATACCCACTTTATGCATATACTGCAGTAGGATGGTTAAATGGAAAATTTGTTGTCCCTGCTATAAAGGTTGACTTAGATAATAAATGGAACCCAAAACTTTTTGATTTTACAGACAAACTTAAACCTAAAGTTGATTCATTATTAAACAAATACCCTAATAACCGACTTTATAGACAATTATCAAAATGTGCTTTAGAATATCACTGTACAGCTGCAAAAAATGTTTTTTACGGCAGATGGGAATGCCCATTACCCACCTCTCCTACTTGTAATAGTAGATGTATAGGTTGTATTTCTCTTCAACCTGCTGAGTGTTGCCCATCTCCTCAACAACGGATAAATTTTATCCCAACTGTTGATGAAATAGTCGAAGTTGCTCTACACCATTATGAAGTAGCACAAGACCCAATAATCAGCTTTGGTCAAGGGTGTGAAGGCGATCCTATAATGGTTGCAGATGTGATAGCTAAGGCGATATCAATAATTAAGAAAAAAGCTCCTGAATTGACTATTAATTTCAATTCTAATTGTAGTAACCCTGAAAAGATGAAAAAGATTTATGATGCTGGTGTTGATAGTTTAAGAGTAAGCATTAATAGTTTTGTTGAAAGTACCTATAATGCATACTACAACCCTGTTGGTTATAGTTTAGATGATGTCTTAAAAAGTATAGAGTTAGCTAATAAATACAATATTTATGTATCATTGAATTATTTAATGATGCCAGGGATAAACGATAGAGAAAGCGAAATTAATGCATTAATCGATTTTTTATCTGCCTATAAAGTGGACTTAATCCAACTTAGAAACTTAAACATAGACCCAGACTATCTATTTTCAAAATTAAAACTTAAAACTGAAGAGATCATTGGCTTTAAAAATATGCTAAAATTAATTAAAAAGAGATTTAAGCATATAAAATTTGGGTATTTTAACAGACCCAAAAAGGATTTTGATAAAGATTTTGGGTTACCAGACCTAAAAGTTAGGAGGAGAAGATGAAAAAGATATTTGTACTACTTTTTTTAACACTATTTGCTTTAACCTCTTATTCTAAAGATCTTAAATTCACAGAAATCATTACCCAAGATGATTTAAGAGTTATCTAAAGAATTAGGTGTTGCTTTACAATTCAACCCTATGTCACCTGCTGAGCCCCTTGGCATTACTGGTTTTGATGTTGCTGCGGAATTAGTTTTAACCGATATTGATGATGGTAAAAAATATTGGAAAGCCATCTTTTCAGACAAAGATCCTTATTCATATTTACCAGTTCCTAGAGTGCATGTGCAAAAAGGTTTACCATTTGGAATTGATATTGGGGGTATGTATACTTATGTACCAAATACAAATATAAGACTTTGGGGTGTTGAGTTAAAATATGCTATTTTAAAAGGTAATGTTGCATTACCTGCTATAGCTGTAAGAGGAGCTTTTTCAAAACTTGAAGGGGTTGATGAATTAGATGTAAACACTCAGTCAATAGATCTTATGATTAGTAAAGGATTTTTGATGTTTACACCTTACGCAGGTGTCACTGCTTTAAGAGTAAACACCAAAGAGCATTCTGATTTAGTAAACCTAGATGATGAACATAATACAATTTATAGAGGTTTTGTAGGTTTACAAATTTCACCTTTACCATTATTTGTAATTAATGCTGAAGCAAGTATGGGAACTGTCAAGCAATACGGATTAAAAATCGGATTGAGATTCTGATGAATAAATTTGATTATTTAGTTGTTGGTAGTGGAGCTGCTGGCTTAAGAGCAGCTATAGGTTTAGCAAATTACGGAAAAGTAGCTGTAATAACAAAATCAAATATTGGCGAAGGGAGCTCAGAACACGCCCAAGGTGGTGTAGCTGTTGCTTTATCTGATGAAGACGACATAGTTTTACATTATGAAGATACCATCGCAGCAGGTGATGGCCTATGCGATAAAAATGCAGTTATGACATTAGTTGATGAAGGCCCCCACTATATAAGGGAGTTAATCTCCTGGGGGGCTAAATTTGATATGGTGGGGGATCATCTCTCATTCACTAGAGAAGCAGCACACTCTGTCAATAGAATAATCCATGCCCACGGTGATGCAACAGGTTTTGAAATAGTTAGAACCTTAAAAGAACATGCTTCAAGAATATCAAATATCACCTTTTTACAAAATACCTTTGTCATCGATTTAATTACAGATAATTATGAAGTTTACGGATTAACTGTCATTGACGAAAACAATAAAGAAATTTACCCTATCTTTGCAAAAGGGGTCATATTAGCAACTGGTGGTGCAGGAAGGATTTTCAAAAGAACAACAAACCCTGAAGTTGCTACTGGGGATGGTATTGCTATAGCATTCAGGGCAAAAGCTACATTAAAAGATTTAGAATTTTATCAGTTTCACCCTACTGCCTTACATTTAAAAGATGCTCCAGCTTTTTTACTTAGTGAATCAATGCGTGGTGAAGGGGGTATTTTAAGAAATATCCATAAAGAAAGATTTTGTTTTAACTATCATGAAATGGGTGAATTAGCACCAAGAGATATCGTCAGTAGAGCAATCTTTTTTGAAATGCAAAAAACAGAATCTGAATATGTGTATTTAGATATGACTCATTTAGATAAAAATTTTGTAAAAAATCGATTCCCTAAAATTTATAATACCCTAAAAGAATACAGATTGGATATTACCAAAGACTTAATCCCTGTTAGTCCAGCTGCACATTATTATATGGGGGGGATCGAAACCGATATCTGGGGTAGAACCAATATAAATGGCCTTTATGCTTGTGGTGAATGTGCATGCACAGGTGTTCATGGTGCAAATAGACTTGCAAGTAATTCTCTTCTTGAAAGTGTTGTGTTTGGTGGTAGAGCTGCAAAAGCAGCCTTAATAGATTTAAAAAATAAAGAAATAAAAAAGATAAAAATAAATCTCCCTACACATTTTAATTGTGATTTAGATAATGATAAATCACAACTTCAAGAGGTTATGTGGAAATATTCAAGCATTGTTAGGGATGAACACTCACTTAATGAAGCCTTAAAATATATTGATGATAAACTAAATAATATAAAAACTGATAAAGTTTGCAGAAACTGTTTAGAGTATTACAACATGTTGCAGGTATCAAAACTTTTAGTAAAAGCGGCTAAAATAAGAAAGGGGAGCAGAGGAGCTCACTACAGGAAAGATTATCCAGAAAAAATTAGGGAAAATTGGCATATAGTTTTTGAAAATGGCGAATATAATCCCATTATCAGGTAATAAAAAACCTTTTGCCACAGCTGATGGTTCTATAAGTTTCTATAATATAGATTATAAAGAAGGTTATCATGCAAAATCTATTGGGGCATATACTGAAAGCTTACACAAATTCGTTTTGCCTGCTGAGATTGAGAAGAGATGCAAAGATAAATCATCTTTATGGATTCTGGATATTTTCTTAGGACTTGGTTACAATATAGCAGCTACTATAAATTATTTAGAAAGCAAAAAGATTACTACTACAATAAACATTGTAACAATAGAAAAAGATGAATCATTAATCGACTTAATAAAAGATTATGATATATTCTGGCCAAAAACTGGCTATTCAATATTAAAAAAGTTATTAAAAAACAAAAGTTTTAAAAATTATAATCTATATCTTATATTAGATGACTTTTTTAGAGCTATAAAATTTCTTTCAATACCCTTTGATATAATATATTTTGATCCATTTAGTATTTCAAAAAATCCTGAAATGTGGCAATTACCAGTTTACAAAACACTTTTTAATCTATTAGATGAAGATGGCTGTGTAGTAACCTACTCCTGCAGAGATAGAGTAAGAAAAGATTTTTATAGAGCTGGTTTTATACCTTATGAAACAAAGAAGTTGCCAGATGCTTTTCAGCCTGGAACAATTTTTTATAAAAAATTGAGGTTGTAAATGGATCAGCACGAAAAAGCAGAAATTCTAAAGAAAAAATATTTTTATAAGGAATTAATTTTAAAAAAGAAAATAAAGCTAAAATCTTTAGAGGCTGCAAAAAAAATTGTAGGTGTTGATACTGCTTATCATCTATACCAACAATTAGATAATGAAGAATCATCCAAATAAAAAAGCCCCGAAAAGGGGCTTTTTTTAATAATACTTATATTTTTCTTTTAGCTTTCTAATAAGCTTTTGCTGCTTTCTTCTTGCCTTTAAAAGCTTCTTTCTTCTAACTTCGGTAGGTTTTTCGTAATAGGTGTGCCTTTTAATTTCACGTACAAGCCCTTCTCTTCCAACCTTCTTTTTAAGAAGCTTTAAGGCATAATCGATATTGTCCCCTTCAACTTTCACAATAGCGTTTACAGCCAACGCAATCACCCCTTTTCTAATTTTTTTTAAGTACTATATCAAATACTTCATCAATCGTTTTCACTAGATGAAAACGGATTTCTCTTTTAACATCAGTTGGTATTTCTGTCAAGTCCTTATTATTTTCATACGGTATAATTACATCCTTTAATTTTGCCCTGTGGGCAGCAAGGACTTTTTCTTTTATACCACCTACAGGTAATACTTTACCCCTTAGAGTGATCTCTCCTGTCATTGCTACTCTACAATTTACTGGTCTTTCTGTAAGAGCTGACAAAATAGCTGTGGCAATAGTAATCCCTGCAGATGGGCCATCCTTTGGCACAGCACCTTCTGGCACATGCACATGCATGTCATATTCTTTAAATTTGTAATCTGGTATTTGATATTTACCAGCTCTACTTTTTACCACTGTTAAAGCTGCCTGGGCGGATTCTTGCATTACTTCACCAATCTGGCCTGTGATAGTCATCTTCCCATTCCCATCAAAAATAGCAACTTCCGTCTGTAATATCTCTCCGCCAAATGGTGTCCAAGCTAACCCTGTAGCAACTCCTATTTCGAAATCTTCCTCAACTTCTTCAATTCTAAATTTTCTTACACCTAAATACTTTTCAATGTTTTTACTATTTATAAGGACTCTTTTAACATTATCATTACTTACCAGTTTTTTTACCCCTTTTCTTACTAAAGCTGCTATCTCCCTTTCTAAATTCCTAACCCCAGCTTCGCGAGTATAATACCATATAAGCTCCATAATTGCTGAATCAGCAATTTTAACTTTTTGTGAATCAACTTTATGCTCTTTTAATTGTTTAGGGATTAAGAAGCTTTTAGCGATATTGAATTTTTCCTTTTCAGTATATCCTGAAATGTAAATAACTTCCATCCTATCTAACAAGGCACTTGGAATTGTTTCTGTAGTATTTGCTGTGGTAATAAAAAATACCTTTGATAAATCAAACTCCACTTCTAAATAATGATCCATAAATGAGTTATTTTGCTCAGGATCTAAAGCCTCTAACAACGCTGATGCAGGATCCCCTCTAAAATCAGAACCCAACTTATCAATTTCATCAAGTAAAAAAACAGGGTTCATACTTTTGGCTTTTCTCATGGATTGAATCAGTTTCCCAGGCAAAGCTCCAATATATGTTCTCCTATGCCCTCTTATTTCTGCTTCATCTCTAACTCCTCCAAGGCTAATACGAACGAAATTCCTCCCTAAAGCCTCTGCAATAGATTTTGCCAAAGATGTTTTACCAACCCCTGGAGGCCCCACAAAACATATTATTGGTCCTTTTATATCTGGAGAAACTTTTCTAACAGCTAAAAATTCTAAAATTCTTTCTTTTACCTTTTCCAAACCATAGTGATCTCTATCTAAAATCTCTTCTGCTTTTTTTATATCGATTTTATCTTCCGTAAAAATCCCCCATGGAAGATTTACAATCCAGTCTAAATAATTTCTAACAACTGTAGTTTCAGCACTCATAGGAGGCATTATTTTTAACTTTCTAAGTTCCCTTTCAGCCTTCTCCCTTACCTCTTCAGGCATATTCAGTTCTTTTATTTTAGCTTCTATTTCTTCAATATCAGCTTTTAGGTCATCATCTTTTCCTAACTCTTTTTGAATAGCCTTAATTTGCTCATTTAAATAATATTCCCGTTGTGCTTTTGACATCTGTGCTTTTACTCTATGCTTTATCCTTTCATCTATTTTGGCTATCTCAATCTCTGTTTGTAAAAGCTCAATAAGTTTTTCTGCTCTATCTACAACAGAATCGATTTCAAGAATTGATTGTAAGTCATTGAGTTTTATCTGCAGATTAGATGCTATTAAGTAAGTTATTTTGTTAAGACTTTGAATGTCCTTTAAAGAATCAAAAATTTCAGCAGGTATCTTCTTAGAAACTTTTACATATTCTTCAAAGGTTTTCAAAAGAGATTCTTTTATAGGTACATGAAGCTGCTCATTGTCAATAATATCTGTTAACTCAGCAACTTCAACAAAAATAGTTTCATCATCATCAACTAAATTTAAAATTTTAGCTCTTTTTAAACCTTCCACTAAAATCTTGATGGAATTATCGGGCAGTTTTAATACCTGCAAAACATCTGCAACTACTCCGACATCATAAATATCATTTAATGAAGGCACATCAACCTTTGAATCCTTCTGTAGTGAAAGAAAAATCTTTTTATCTGTATCTTGAGCAATTCTTACTGCAGAAACTGATTTAGGTCTTCCCACAAAAACAGGAACAATCATATATGGGAAAACCACCAAATCTCTAAGCGGTATCATTGGATATTGTTCGATATTAGCCATCTTACCCTCAACAATTAGATTTTATAATGAACTTATTACTTTTGAAGATTTAAGAGAAAAGGGATCAGCATAACTAAAAGTTATGCCGACTCCTTTTTATTTTCAAAAATTAATATAGGTTCAGCATTATTATTTATAACATCTTCGTTTACAATGCACTCCTTCAAATCTGTCATAGAAGGGATTTTATACATTAGATCCAACATAGCTTCTTCTACGATAGACCTAAGCCCTCTTGCACCCGTTTTCCTTGCTATAGCTTTTTTAGCAATAGCTCTAAGAGCGCCTTGAGTAAAAGTAAGCTTCACATTATCTATTTTAAACATCTCTTGGAACTGTTTAACAAGAGAGTTTTTAGGCTCTGTCAAAATTGCTATAAGAGCTTCTTCATCTAAGTCGTGAAGCGTAGCAATAACAGGTAGTCTTCCTACAAATTCTGGGATAAGTCCATATTTTATCAAATCTTCTGGCTGAACATTTTTTAATATTTCATCACGAGATAGATTATTTTTATTTTCTATCTCGGTATTAAACCCTAAAGTTTTTTTACCAATTCTCCTTTTTATAACTTCTTCCAACCCTGCAAAAGCACCACCACATATAAAAAGGATATTTGTTGTATCTATCTGTAGATATTCTTGATGAGGATGCTTCCTCCCACCTTGAGGAGGGATATTCGCTACAGTCCCTTCTATAATTTTAAGCAATGCCTGCTGAACACCTTCACCACTTACATCTCTCGTAATAGATGGGCTATCTGTTTTTCTAGAAATTTTATCTATTTCATCAATGAATATTATCCCTTTAGACGCTCTTTCAATATCATAATCTGCAGCTTGTATAAGTTTTAACACAACATTTTCAACATCTTCACCCACATATCCTGCTTCAGTAAGGGTAGTGGCATCAGCTATAGCAAAAGGAACATTCAAAATCTTAGCAAGTGTCCTTGCAAGCAAAGTTTTCCCCGTACCAGTAGGCCCAATCATTAAAATATTTGATTTCTCAAGCTCAACATCGGTCTTTTTGCCATAAAGAATTCTTTTATAATGGTTATAAACAGCTACACTCAAAACTCTTTTAGCATCTTCTTGCCCAATAACATATTCATCTAATTTAGATTTAATTTCAGCTGGTTTTAAAAGCTTTATACTTTTATCTTCATCAGTATCTTTCATATCTTCTTGGATTATCTCAGCACAAAGTTCTACACACTCATCACAAATATAAACACTAGGACCTGCTATTAACTTTTTTACCTCATCCTGACTCTTTCCACAGAAAGAGCAGAATAGAGAGTTCTTTTTACTCATAATAAACTCACCTCAAATTTTATATTTTTCATTTTTACAAAGATAGACCAAACAAATCTATTATCAACCTCTTTTTTCAATACAATCGTCAATAAGGCCATACTCTTTAGCTTCTAATGCACTCATAAAAAAATCTCTATCAGAATCTTTCTCAATTTTTTCAATCGGCTGTCCCGTATTTTTAGATAAAATTTCGTTTAACATCTTTTTCATCCTAAGTATCTCATTTGCATGAATTTCAATATCTTTAGCTTGCCCTTGGAATCCGCCAAGAGGTTGATGAATCATTATCCTTGCATTAGGTAAGGCAAACCTTTTACCTTTTGCTCCACTAGATAACAATACAGCAGCCATACTGGCAGCCTGACCTATACATATAGTAGATACATCTGGTTTTATATAGTTCATTGTATCGTATATTGCTAAACCACTGGTAATAACACCACCTGGACTATTAATATAGAGATATATGTCCTTATCTGGATCTTCTGCTTCTAAAAAGAGCATCTGAGCAATTACAACATTTGCCACTGTATCATCTATTGCTGTACCAAGGAAAATAATTCTATCTTTTAACAATCTGGAGTAGATATCATAAACTCTTTCCCCTCTACCTGTTTGTTCGATGACATAAGGAACATAAAAGCTCATATTATTACTCTCCATCTGCTTCTTTATTTTTATCTTGTTTTTCTTCTTCTTGTGCTTCCATAGACTTCATCGTTTTTTCTGCAGCCTTTTTAGCTTTTTCCTCTTCTTCTTTTTTCCTTTTAGCTCTTTCCTCTTTTGTTACTATTTTTTCTTCAAGCTTATTCTTACTAATGATAAAATCAAATATCTTATCTGTTAACAGGTTATTTTTAATATTATTTATACCACCATAAGCTTCAAGCTCCTTTTTGTATTCATCAACATTCTTTTTCAATTTATTTGCTAATTCCTCTATTTTCTTATCCAGCTCCTCCTGAGTAACATCTATATTCTCTTTTTCTGCAATTTTGTTTAATATTAGACCACTTTTAACCTGCTTTTCAGCCAAATTCCAATAATGTTCTACAAGTTTTTCTTTATCAAAACCGAGCTGCTCAGCATTTACTCCATACATATATTGATACTGCTGCATAGTTTGTGTTGCTAATCTTTCAGCCTGTTCTCTAACTAAAGTATCTGGCACATCAAATTTATTTACTTCTAATAACTTTTCAATTATCTGCTCATACAAATTTTCTTTCGCTATCTGCTGAACCTCTTCTTCTAATTCTTTTCTAATCTTGTTTTTGAGATCTTCTAATGTTTCACACTCCTCATCAACATCTTTTGCAAAATCATCATCTAATTCAGGCTCCACTCTTTTCTTAACCTCTTTTAGATTAATTTTGAATGTAGCAGTTTTACCAGCCAAATTTTTTTCATAATAATCATCAGGAAATTTAACTTCTATTTCAAACTCTTCACCACTTTTGTGTCCCAAAAGCCCGTTTTCAAAATCTTTCAAAAGTGTGTTTGAGCCTACCACAAAAGAATAATCTTTAGCACTGCCACCTTCAAAAGGTTCTCCATCAACAAAACCTTCAAAATCGATCACAACCATATCCCCATTTTCTACGGTGGCATCCTCTTTTGGCTCATAAGATATATTTTGTAACTTCAATTTTTCCAAAACTTGCTCTACATCTTCATCAGTAACTTCATCAATCTCTTTAACAAATTCAAAACCATCTATTTTTTCCACATCATATTCTGGGAAAACATCCACATACACTTTAAAAGTAATTGGCTCACCCTCTTCAAAGTTAACATCCTTAACATTTGGTGAACTAAGTGGATTTATATTGTTCTCTGTTAGTGCCTGAATAATTGATTCATTAATAACTTTTTCTAAAGCATTTACACTTATTCTATGTTTAAACTGCTTTAATACAATACTTCTTGGAGCTTTCCCCTTTCTAAAGCCAGGTATGTTAACAGTTGGAGCAATTTTTTTATATTCCTCCTCAAAGGCAGCATTATATTTTTCCACTGGTATTTCAATTGAAAGTTCTTTTTGTGATTTTTCAGCATTTTTTACTTCTACTTTCATACTCTCCCCTTTTCTTTATAGGATTTTTAGGTACGGAAATTGTACCATTTTACAGTAAACTGTATCTATAGTTTTAAAAAACAGTAAAATCAAGTGTTTTTTCAATTAAAAGCCAAAGTTTGAATTCCATTGCATTTCGGACAAATATCAAAATAAAACGAAAACTTTTCACCACAGCTATCACACTTATATATCAATTCATCTTTTAAATGAACAATGATAGGATCATTTGTCAACTCTAAATATTTATTAACAACAACCACTTTTTTATTCTCTATCAGATATTCACCAAGTATTTTCTTAGCCTTTTCCAAATCCCCTTTTTTCTGATAATATCCAGATAAATATATGTGATAAAGAGGATTCTTATTCTTTTTAGAGACTTTCTCTATACACTTTTTTACAAAATCTTCTAATTTGCCATCATCAAAAAATATATTAGAAACTATATTCACATCATCAACAGTATAAAAAATATCATTTTCAATAATACTAATTAATTGATTAAATACTAACTTTCTCTCATTCTTATTAACATATTCATCAAGAAGTCTATAATTTGCCAATCTAAATGTTTTAAAATATTCAATGCTTTTCTTCAAAAGCTTTATCTTTTTTTTGTAATCTTCACTCTTACCAGCTAAATTGTAATAGCATAAAGCAATTTCTTTTGTAACATCCCTTTTACTCATCTTAGAATATCTTGTAAAATTCTTTATTGCAGATTCATACTCCCCTTTATCAAAATATAAAGTGGCAAGTAACTTATAAAGTACGGGGGATTTATCCATTTTTAAAAGATTGTTCAAATTATACAGAGCTTTATCATACTGCCCAGATAATTTATAATCTAATACAAGTTCATGCAAAACCTGCTTTTTCAAATCATCTCTAATATTTTTTTCACCAACAGCACTTTCATGGATATGTATCGCCTTGAGATATTCACCTTTTTTACGGTATAAAGTCCCCAAGGCAATATACATCTCTATAATATGCGTATTTTGCATAACAACTTCTTTTAGCTCATCGAGAGCCCTGTCATAATCCTGATTAATTAAGTAACCAAAACCTTTTAAAAAATATTTTTTACTTTTATCGTCCACCTTGTTCCTCAATTTATCCAATAATTTTCTCAAGAAAAACATTAACCCTTTTTATCCAACTCTTTTGTCAATGGAAGATTTTTAAGTCTAACAATTTCACTTTCCAACTCTTTCTTCTCTTTTCTTAATTTACTAATCTCTCTATTAGTTTTAAGCTTTTCAACGAAAGCTATAAAAGCTGTAATTAATATCCCCAATATAAATGATGCCAAAATAACAACAAAGAGTGGCACTTGAATAGGTGGTTTGTTAAAAAAATATTTTATATCAACTGGTTGCATATTAAATGCTGCAAACAATACTATAATTGCAATAATTAAAGTTTTGATTAAAGTACCAATTATTTTCATAATTCCTCCGAATGTAATTCTTTATATAATTTATCATAGGTATTTAAAATATGCTCAGAAATAACTTTAGTCCCTGTTAAAGTGGGCATAAAATTTGTA
Source organism: Deferribacter thermophilus (assembly GCF_049472675.1). Taxonomy (NCBI): domain Bacteria; kingdom Pseudomonadati; phylum Deferribacterota; class Deferribacteres; order Deferribacterales; family Deferribacteraceae; genus Deferribacter; species Deferribacter thermophilus. The sequence continues at coordinate 22,657 of NZ_JAPNXM010000002.1, read as the reverse complement.
TCCCCAACCCATCGAGGCACCACATGAAAATGTACATGATCCACAATACCAGCTCCAGCAGCTCTACCAATATTAAAACCTGCGTTAAAACCATCTGGTCTCATACATTTTTTAAAAGCCCTTATACTTTTTTGTATTAACTTCATCATCTCCAACATCTCATCTTCGTTTAAATCTTCTAAATCCCCTATATGCCTATAAGGTGCTATCATTAAGTGCCCGTTGTTATAAGGGAATAAATTCATTATTATAAAGTTATAATTTCCTCTATATAATATTAGATTTTCCCTATCCCTATCCTCTTTAGGTTTATTACAAAAAATACACCCTTCATCTTTATGCTCTCCAGAAATATAAGTCATTCTCCAAGGAGCCCATAATCTATCCATCTAACACCCCATCTTTTAACTTATTGACCACATTACTCAATTTGTCGTGAATAACTATATCGGCTAAAGAATCATAAGGTGTAGGAGTTTTATTTAAAATTACAACCTTTGCACCAGCCTCTTTTGCATATCCTGGCAATAAAGCAGCAGGCATAACAACAAGAGAAGAACCCATTACTATAAACAAATCACAATTTTTTGAATATTCCACAGATTTTTCCAATGTATCGGCAGGTAATGATTCTCCAAAGAATACCACATCAGGTTTTATTATACCACCACATTGAGGGCAAACTGGAGCTTTGCCAGTATCCTTTGCAATCTTAAACATCCTTCTTGTCGAAAACTTTTCATTGCATTTTAAACATATAGAATGAGTCAAATCACCATGCAATTGCAACACATTCTGAGAGCCTGCTTTCTGATGTAAACCGTCAATATTTTGAGTAATAACTGCTGACACTTTCCCTTCTTTTTCAAGTTCTGCAATATAATAGTGAGCGATATTAGGCTCAGCTTTAAATATAATATCAAAGGTATTTATAGCAAAATTATAAAACTTATCAGGATTTCTCTTGAAACCATCAATCGAAATAAAATCCAAATCTGAGTATTTGTTCCATAACCCAGATTCCGGAGACCTAAAATCTGGGATACCGCTCTCAGTACTAATCCCAGCTCCAGTAAAAAACACTATATTGTTAGATAAATTTATCAAATTTTTTAGTTCATTAATTTTATCAGTATTCATAACAGTTGTATAACAATAAATGATTTTTAAATCAACTTAAAGAATAAAATTTAATAATGAACTAATAAAATAACAAAAATAACCCCTGCAAGACATGCAATCGATGAAATAATCTAATATAAAGCTAGGTATTGCACTGTAATAAATGCTCAAGTTCACTGATTGAGTTGCTGACGCTCGCAATGAAAGCATTTTGAGGTCAAGTCGCTGAACTAATCTAATGATTTGATATTTTATCAAAATATTTCTTATGCAATATCTTTTATTTTATTATTGCAAATTTTACACTGTTAATATAAAAAACATTATGCAATTTATAAAAATTATAATTATTCTTTTTATAGTATGCTCATCTACATTAGCCAAAGATAACTATACCCGTATAGGCGTCATCCTTTTTTCAAAGCAATTTGAAACTGCCTATTTAGGATTAAAAGATGGATTGACTGAATTGGGTTACAACCCAAAATTTCTTATAGAAAATATAAACGGTAACTTGTCATTGATAAAAGGTATATTAGAATCGTTCAAAAAAAATAATGTTGATATTGTTTTTACAACAACTACACCTGTTCTTAAAGAAGTAAAAAAATATAATAACAATTACAATTTCAAAATAGTTTTCAATGAAGTTGCAGACCCGAAAGAATTAGATGTTTTAGGAAGAAATATCACAGGAGTTTCCCACGAAGCATTTGAATTGACTCCAAAAAGGGTTGAAATGGCTTTATACTGCTTTCCAAAAATCAAACATATCTATTACATAACTCACGATAACCCTATTTTTAAATCACATATTAAATATTTCAATAAAGTGAATTACTTAAATATAAAAACTCCCTCAACTATTCTAAGTTATGATGAGTTACTCAAAAAAAAATGACTTTAAAAATAAATCAATAATAATTATAGCACCTATACCAGAATTAGCGAAAAATTTCAAAAATATTTTAGTTATAGCAGATAAATATAACATACCTGTTATCCCAATGGACAATTCTTTTATATACAAAGGTGCCACACTTAGCTATTCACCTGATTTTTACAACATAGGTAAACAAACTGCATTAATTATAAGTGCAATTTTAAATGGAGTCGATATAAATCTTATCCCCTATCAACAACCCCAAGAAATATCACTTTACATAAACAATTACAGAATTAAAAAATATAATTTGCAGATAAATCCACTTTGTAATTTACTATCAGAAAAGGTTGTAAATGAAGAGAAGTGAGCACTTTTCAACATTTCTTTTTAAAAGATTTTTACTAATAGCTTTAATTTTTATAATATTTTTTATAACTTATTTACTTTTCATACTAAAAACTGACTACAATAAGTTCATCAAAAATTATTTCGCAGACAGTATTAGTAAAATAGAAACAATAACAAAAACAAAATTTGTAAGTGAACATAAAAACCTAAAAAACATTGTAGAAATTTACTTAAAAGAACCAAACAGTTTAGATATAAATCTTTTTAAATATCAACTTTACAAACTAAAGAATCTCAAACATTTCTTTATAATAAAAAAAGACGAAGTAATCTTTAATTTTGGTAAAGTAAGGATATTAAGCCCAGAAGAAATTTTAAAATTTAATAAAAATGAAATTTCATTGGAAAAAGGTATTCTTTCCTATATTCTTGTGACAAAATTAGATGATTCAAAGATCATTTCAATATTTAACATCAATCAACTATTATTTGACTTGAAAAAAGAAATAGAGGCAGATATTCATCTGTATTCCAAAAACAATATACTTTTAACATTTTATACTCCAGAAATAATCCCATTTAATAAATCTAATGTTGATAAAATAGTTTCACATAAAAACTTTTATTTTTATACAAAATACTTACCTGATTTTAATGTATTCATAGTTTTAAAGAAAAATAAATCTTATTTCACACCTTATATTTACAACAACTTAAAATTTGCTATTGCTATAATTATAGCCTTAGTTGTTATAATTATTCTTATCACAAACACACTGAAAAAATATTTAATAGCTCCACTCAATAAGTTTTCAAACTCAATAAAAGATATTGAAGAAGGAAAAGGGATAAAAGAGATAACATATACAGAAATTATAGAATTTAATGATTTTTTGAAAAAATACTACGAAAAATTAGCAACTATCAAGGAATCAGAGCAAAATTTATTAAAGATTTTAAATACACTGGAAATGGGTATCTACATTATAGATAAAGATTACAATCTAAAATTTATGAATGAAGCAGAAAAACATTTTATCAATACCAATAATGAAGTAATTAATAAAAAATGTTATCAAGTCTTTGCAAACAGAAACACCCCGTGTGAAGGGTGTAACTATTTAAGTAAAATAGAAGCTACTTTAAGTGATTTTATCAATATAGCAAAACTTAGAAACAATAATGACCCAAGAAAATATGCAGTTATAAAAAGTTATAAAATTTCCGATAATTTCTTAATAGCAATACACGATTATACAATAACTATGCAATTAAATAAAAAAATACAATATGAAAAAGAAAAATTGGAAACTGTCATTAACCATGTAAAAGAAGGGATTGCATTAATAAACTTTGATGGTTCAATAGATATAGCTAATCAAGCATTTTATAATATCACATGTTTTGATAAAAATACAAATTTAATCAATGAATTAATTCTGGAATCAAACGGTGAAAAATATAATTTACTAAATTTACCAGATACATCAAACAGATACTACTTTACTAACAATAAAAACCAAACTTATATTTTAAATATTTTCAAAGCTCCTCTCTTTTTCAATACAAAAGGTGAAGGTTTTTTAATTGTTCTTTACAACATAACTGATGAAGTTCATCGTGAAATGGAAGAATTAAGAAAAAACAAATTAGAATCAATCGGATTGTTAGCTGGAGGGATTGCTCACGACTTTAACAATATACTAGCATCTATAAAAAATTATATATCTTTGGTAAAACTATCTGGTGCAGATAGTATCGATGTAATATATAAAATTGACGAAATTGTAGATCAGGGGAAAAATATTTCAAACAAACTTTTTACCTTATCATCTGGCGACATAGTTAAAAACGATATTATAAATCTAAAAGAGATAATTAATACAGCAAAAGAACTTTCACTTGCTGGGAGTAATATAACTTTAGATTTGAATTCCCAGTTAGATAATGTTTACATCAAAGGGGATGAAACCCAAATTTTTCAGGTATTTCAAAACCTTTTCATAAACGCTAAAGAAGCGATGAAAAATAAAGGTAAGATAACAGTTTTTATAGAAACCAAATATATAAGTAAGAACTTAATGGGATTAACAAAAGGGGACTATGCACTTATAAGAGTAAAAGATAATGGGCCAGGAATTGAAGAAGGTATTATAGATAAAATCTTCGACCCATATTTTTCAACAAAAGAAAGAGGAAGCGGACTAGGCCTTTTCATAACATACAACATCATTAAAAACCATAATGGCCATATAAGTGTTAAATCAATAAAAGGTGAAGGAACAGAGTTTATTATTTATCTTCCATTGGTAAGAAAGCAAGATGAAAAAGCTCAAAATGAAAATATCATGCATTTAGGACGGATAAGAAAGCGTATTTTAGTAGTTGATGACGATTTTTATATAAGAGATTCTATGAATCTTCTAATGAAATCAATAGGGTGTAGTGTAAAATCGGTTGCAACAGGTGAAGAAGCAATCGAAATGCTACAAACAGAAAAATTTGATATAATATTTGCTGACGTTACAGTTAAAGGTGGTATGGGTGCAAAAGATTTAATAAAATATCTCATCAAAAATAAGATAGATGTCAAAACTGTTGTTATGAGTGGTTATTCTGATGATGATTTACTCTCAAATTATCAAATTTATGGTTTTGCAGCAGCTCTCAAAAAACCTATAAATATAGATGATATTTATGCAATTTTGGAAAACTTATCTGACGAGGGGAAAAATGAGCTATAAACATTATAGTAATAAATCTTGTGAATTTTATCCCTGTCATAAATTGGAAAATCAAAATTGTTTATTTTGTTTTTGTCCTCTTTATTTTATCTCTGACTGTGGCGGAGATTACAAATTTACAAACGGTTATAAAGATTGCTCAGATTGTACAAAAAATCACGACGAAAACAGCTATGAATTTGTAATGAAAAAACTAAAAGAGATATTTGATAACCCTGACAAAGTTAATTTTATAACTAAAACCGAAAAATAACACTGTTTTGCTTATATTCTAATTAACTTTTTTCTGTATAAAATAACCATCATTTTACAGACAATATCTTGATATTATTACATTTTTAAATGATTTTTAAATAAAAACATAATTATTAAATTCCTACTTTTTTAATAGTTATTGCATATTTTTTTTTAAGGTTTATTAATAACTTTGGGTGTGTAAACATCCATAGATTGATTGGAGGTGACCTATGAAACAGAAACTTGAGAGGATTATATCAAAAGCAGCTGGTATGATCTTTCTTTTATTGTTAGTTGCTGTTGGTATAAAGCTTATAGCTTTCTGATTAAAAAAATAGGGGCTCATTAAGAGCCCTATTTTTTTAACTTACTAAAAGTTTTATTGCAAAGATAATAATACAAACAATCACAACTTTTTGTATAAAATTATGCCCTTTCTCCACAGTAACCTTTGTCCCAAGTAGAGCACCTATAATATTACCAACCCCAAGAATAAGCCCTAAAACAAAATCCACTTTATTATTTGCAATAAAAATTATCAGTGCAAAGATAGTAAATACCATAATAACAAAGGTTTTAATAGCATTACCTTCAACTAAATTAAATCCTGTCAAAGTTATACCTGCAAGGATCAAAAAACCTACACCAGCCTGCACAAACCCACCATAAATCCCTATAAGAAAAAACACTAAAAACAACACTACTTTTCTTTTAAAAGAATATTCCATATCTTTTGATTGTATATTTTTTACAGGATTTAAAATCGAAATAAATGTTATTACAATCATAATTATTGCAAGATATTTTTTAAATGCAGCATCGCTAATAATTGTAGCAAGATATGCCCCAAAAATCGCACCCATAGTAGCAGGAATTGATACAGCTAAAGCAAATTTAGCATTAAACACTTTATATTGATGAAATTTTCTTACAGCAAAAAGTGACTGTAAAAAAACACCAAGCCTGTTTGTGCCATTAGCAACTGTGGGCGGAAGCCCCATAAATATTAAAAGGGGGATTGTCAAAAAAGAGCCGCCACCAGCCAAAACATTTATAAAACCCGAAACAACTCCCACTATAAAAAGTAGTATCTCCAGCATCTTTTCCTCTCAATACTAAAAATAAAATAACAAATTTTTATTCATATTGCAAATAAGAAGACATTGTGCTATCAAAAAAACATGCATGAAGCAAGTATAGCTCAAAACATCTTGGATATTGCAATTGATACAGCAAAACAAAATGATGCTAAAATAATAAAAAAAGTTTTTGTTAAAATAGGAAAGTTAGCCGCTGTAGATATAAACTCTTTGTTATTTGCCTTTGACGCACTAAAAGAAGGAACCATAGCAGAAAACAGCACATTAGAAGTTGAAGAAGTTTTAATAAAAGGGGAATGTGAGGAGTGCGGCTTTATAAACAACTATGATGGTTATTTTTTTAGCTGTAAAAATTGCAACTCTTTAAATGTGAAAATAATCGAAGGGGAAGAATTAAATATAACAGAAATAGAGGTAGAATGATGGGAAATATAAAAGTAGAGACAAAAATTTTGACAAAAAATGAACAAAAAGCAAAATATTTGCGAATGCTCTTTAAGGAAAACAATATTCTTGTTTTAAACTTTTTATCATCACCTGGCAGCGGGAAAACATCACTATTAGAATCTATCCTGCCCATTTTAAAAGAAAAATATAATGTTGGAGTAATAGAAGGGGATCTTGCCACAGAGAATGATGCAGAAAGGATAAGAAAAATAGGAGTAACCTGCTATCAAATTAATACTCATGGAGCTTGCCATTTAGAATCAAGTGGTATCGAGAAAGCATTATCATCATTTTCATTAAAAGAGTTAAATATTTTAATAATAGAAAATGTTGGTAATTTAGTCTGCCCAGCTGAGTTTGATCTTGGAGAAGATTATAAAATAGCACTTATAAGTACTACCGAAGGAGAAGACAAACCAATCAAGTATCCAACTGTAATTAGGAACTCTTCTGCATTGATAATAAACAAAACAGACTTAATTCCAGTATTAGATTTTGATGTGGAAAAATGTAAAGCTTACGCTAGAGGGATAAATAGCAGTTTAGAAATATTTGAAACTTCATGCAAAACAAAAAGTGGCATTGATAATGTAATCAACTGGATTGAAGAAAAATACTATGAAAAAACAGGTTTATGCAGGTCTTGATGAGGTAGGCAGAGGTTGCTTTGCAGGGCCTTTAGTAGTTGCTGCAGTCATCTTGCCTTCTGACTTTAAAGATGAAAGAATTATTGACTCAAAAAAGATTTCAGAAAGGCAAAGGGAAAAGTTAGCTCAATATATAAAAGAGATTGCATTAGATTATAGTTTTGCAGTTGTTTGTAACAAAGTAATTGATAAAATAAACATTTTACAAGCTACAAAACAAGCAATGCATATAGCCTTATCTAAATTAAAATCAAAATATGATTTTATAGCGATAGATGCTGTGAAATTAAAAAATTATTATGGATGTGAAATCACCTCAGTGAACAAAGGGGAGTCAATATTTCAAAATATTGCTGCAGCATCAATAATAGCAAAAGTTTATAGAGACAATCTTATGAAAAAACTTCATATAAAATATCCAGAATATAACTGGTATAAAAACAAAGGTTATGGCACAAAAGAGCATATAGAGGCTATAAGAAAGTTTGGAATTTGTGAATTACATAGAAAAAGCTTTTTAAAAAACTATGTTTAATCTTGGAAAATTTGGGGAAAACAAAGCTGCTAAATATTTAGAAAAACAGGGGTATCAAATTTTAGAAAAAAATTTTAAATCAAAATATGGTGAAATAGATATAATCGCCCAAAAAGATAACCAGATTATTTTTATTGAGGTAAAAACAAGAAATAACAAAAAATTTGGAGCAGGTTTTGAAGCAGTTGACAATCGCAAAATAGAAAAAATAATTAAAACTGCAAACTTTTTTATAACAAAAAACAATTTTTTAGATAAGCTCATCCGCTTTGATGTAATATCAATCGATAAGGAAAAAATTACACATATTGAAAATGCATTTACTCTATAAAATATCATCTACCTTAAATATGATTACTCTTTCAAAAGGTTATCAAAAAAGGATACCTTTATAAGAGCTGCAACAGGAAGAGAAAAGATCATACCAGCGATACCAAAAAGCGATCCTCCAACCATTATGGCAAAAATAACTGCAACAGGGTGCAACCCCAAACTTTCACCAACAACCTTAGGCGTAACAAAATTACTCTCTATTACCTGAACCACAGCAAATCCAATTATTACATACAAGATATGTATAAAATCTTGAAACTGAATAATTACTAACAAAATAGAGGTAACAAACCCAACTATAAAACCCAGATATGGCACCATACTTAATAATCCAGAAATTACGCCAACAAAAACAGCACCATCAACACCAATAATTAACAATGTTATGCTATACATAACCCCCAAAAATATTGAAACAATAAACTGACCCCTAAAGTATCTTCTCAAAATATCATTGAACTTTTCTGCTTTGATTATAACATCTTCCAACCCTTTATTTTTTAATATGGTTCGTCCTTTATCAATCAACACATCGAAATCTTTTAAAAAATAAAAAACCAAAATGGGGACAATAGAATAAAGAATAATAAAATTTACAAAACTGCCCAGATAACCGCTTAAAGTACCAACAACATCCGATAATACATTAGAAATCTTCCCCAGATTTTTAATTATTGCACCTTTGATCTCATTTATATAAGGTTGTATAAGTAAATAATAGTTATACTCCTTTAGCTTCAAATCCAGCCTTTGTAAGTATTCAGGGATCTTTTTAAGTAAACTATTTATTTCGTTAACCATTATTGGAACTACAAAAATAAATGTCATAGTAAAAATTAAACTGAAAAATATAAAAACAATTATAACAGCAATTGTTCTGTTAATTTTCAAATTTTCCAATTTATCAACAATTGGATCTAAAAGATAAGAGATAAAAAATGCAAGGGCAAAGGGTGTAAGTAAGCTTTTTATCTTAAAAATAATAAATATAAAACATACAAGAAATAAAATAATCAAAAAATTTTTAAAATTTAATTCAATTTTCATAAAATCCATGCTAAAATTATAACATAGAAGAAAAAATTTATAAAGAATATTTAAAATGTTTTTATTATTTGAAAATAACCAAAACTTATTTGCAGTAGATATAAATGATGTTAAGAGTATCTTTTTGACCAAAAAAATATACCCACTACCTTTTTTTGAAAATATTCTGGTAGGGGTTTCAAATATAAAAGGTGATTTATACCCAATTTTTAATATAAATTATTTGTTTAAATTTCCAAATGTTTCCATATCAAGGAAACTGATACTTTTGCATAATGAATACAATTTTATACTTACAAGTGATGGAAAGATAAAGATAGAAAGCGATTTAGGTGAGAAGATTGAAAATTCAAACAACAATGAATTTATTACAAATATTTTTAAAAAAGATGAACAATTAGTATATAATCTTAACTTGGAAAATATAAAAAAACTAATAGCCCAAACACTCTCAAAGGAGGCACAATGAAAAAAATAAGCTTAAAAAATATTCTCATTTTAAGAATTTTTGCTCTTACTTTATTGTTTGCAATTTTTGCATACATTTTTTATTCAGTAATCAATAATCAAATAAAAGAAACAGGCAACCGATTATTAAAACAATACGCCCACAATATCAAATGGTTAATATACTCTGAAATTAATACCGAAGAAAATGCATTTGATAATTTAGCTTTAGAAAATTTAGAAAAATTACCAACCCTAAAATCAAAACTCTACGATGTAAAAACTTATAAATTAGAAAGTAGCTCACTACCAAAAGATTTAATTAGTTTAATAGTGAAAAATAAACAAATCAAATTTGTTTACTTAGATAACAGCAAACTGGTTATCAACAGATACCTATTAATTGGTAATAATATTCATCAACTGATATATAAAGCAAAACTTGATATTAACAATTCAATAGCTAATATAATAATTAAATATAATTCCACTGTTTTTAACTCAGAAAATAAAAAGGTTATTTCAGATATAATAATTGATAACTCAAATAATTCACTGCTTTTAAACTTTGCAGACTTAAATTTTGATATCTATTTTATTCCAAAATACAACCATTTCTTATCTTCAAACAAGGTGGTATCTATAATTATCTTAACAATCTTTCTTTATATCATCTGGCTAATCACTGAGCTACTTTTCATAAGATTTTCAACCAAACCGCTTTTCAATCTATTCACAAACTTTAAAGCGATAAAAAAAGGGGAAAAAGAGGTCACATTTAAAGATTTTAATATAATTGAATACGATCTAATCGCAAAAGCTGCCGAAGAAACCCTGACAGAGCTAAAATCTAATGAACTAAAAGTACTTACCATTTTATCAAGATTACCTATCCCCGTAGCCATGTTAGATAAAAGTCTAAATATTATTTTTAAAAATAGATTTTTTGATGAATTATTTAATCTTGATAAAGATACAGATTATAATTTTTATAATATCATACCTGAAAGCTTAAAAATTCTTGAAGAAAACTTAGACAAATTTGTAAATTCAATTAAACAAAAAACAAAATTTGAGTTATTTGATGTAAAAAATAATGCCTACTTTATAGTAAGACTGACCAAACTGTTTGATACAGAAAATAAGCTGTTGGGGTACTTGATTACATTTCATGACATCACAAGTCAAAAAATTGAGCAAAAAGCTCAAGAAGAAAGAGCTAATAAACTTGAAAAAATTTTATTAAATATAGAAGAAGCCGTTTCACATCTCACAAGCTCCTCATCAGAGCTTGAGACAAACGCCAATTCATTAAGTGCTATGTTAGCACAACAAAATGCCACTGTAGCCGAATCGAATACTTCAATAATGGAGTTAAATACCTCAACGGAGCAGATTTTAACCACTCTTAATAATATCGCACAAAAAAGTGATACAATAAACGAAATCACTCTTCAAACCGAAAACTCACTTAGTGAATCAAACGAAGGGATGAAAGAGTTAACAAACAAAGTAAAGGAAGTATTTGAGATAATAAATAACCTAAACAACAAAACAAATGAAATCAAAAAGATATTAAAAACAATTTATGAAATTTCAGAGCAAACAAATATTTTATCCCTAAATGCTTCAATAGAAGCTGTTAGAGAGTCTTCTACAAATGAAAGCTTTAAAATAATCGCTGAAGAAATAAGGGATTTAGCTGAAAAAACATATAATTTTACCTCCGAAATTGAAAACAATATAGAACAAATTAATAACTTTAGCACAACAGCAGTAATGATTGCTGAAGAAACAATAAAAAATATAAATGAAGGCTACAACGACATAAAATCACTATCAGAAAACTTTGAACAGATTTTCAATTCTTTAAAAGATTTAAATACAAATTTATATGAAATAATAAATTCTGTTAAAGATTTAAAACAAGCAACAAACGATATCTCAAACAGCTCAAATGAAATTACTATGGCTATGAAAGATGCCCTAAACGCTGCAAACAACTCTTTACAAACTGCCCAAGATATTAAAGCTGTAACAAAAACATTAAAAGAAACTATGGAAGTAATAAAAAAATTATAACATTGATAAAACTATGAATATCGATAAAAAGTTATTCGATGTCTTTATTGAAGAATTACAGGAACACTTACAAAACATTAGAACCCATATCAATAGTTTTTTTGAAACTGATGATGTAGCAGTTTTTAATCAAATTATCAAAGAATTACACACATTAAAAGGCTCTTCTGCAATCATAGGTTTTAAAAGATTAACGGATATCTTTCACAACCTTGAAAATTATTTCAACAAGATAAAAACGAATCTAAATGAAAGTGATAAAGTTAAAATAGTAGAACTTATTGACCAATTGGAAAAAATACCAAACAATTTAGACAATCCTGAAGACATTTGCACAAATATTAATAATATACTTTCAGGAAAAACTGTTTCAAGTTCACCCACATTAGATAAAAGTGTTCATCATTCAAATAAAGTTGACCAAAATAAAATAGTAGAAATAAAAAAAGATTATTTTGAAATCCAAAACGAAATTCACAACATTTTAGAAAAAATTAATATTGAAAAATATCTAAAAAAGAAAATTTATGCAAAATTAGAGTCATTAGGTTACAAACTTAACAGATTAAATCTAAAATCTTTTTCCATACTTGATGAAAAAATCAAAAATATTGCCTTTTCCACAGCATCAAAATTTAACAAAAAGATAAAAGTTGTTATAGAAAATTCTGATGTCGAAGCTGACGAAACAATTATAAATGTAATAAATGAAGCTTTAGTCCACATTGTAAGAAACGCAGTATATCATGGGGTAGAATCACCTGCTGAAAGGAAAAAGTCAAATAAAAGTGAGACTGGAACTATAAAAATTTCATATCACAAACTTAATGATCGTATACTTATCACCGTTGAAGATGATGGACAAGGTATAGATATAGAAAAAGTTATTGCAAAAGCAATTGAAGCAAAACTAATTTCAAAAGAAGAGTTAAAAGATTTAAATGAAGAAAGTGTAATAAACCTCATTTTTTCCGATAAAATTTCCACTTCTGAAACTATCGATGAAGTAAGTGGCAGAGGCGTGGGTATGCAAATTGTTAAAGAGAAAATAGAAAGTATCGGTGGAATAATTGAAGTGGAAACGGAAAAGCATAGATATACAAGATTTCTATTAAATGTCCCTTTTACATTCCAAAGTATTATGACAAAAATTATCTATTCAGCAGGACTTGATTTAGCTATCCCACTAACTTTTATAGACTCAATTGAAAAATATGACGAAAATAAGCTGATTTCAAAAGATAATAAAAAATACTATCAACATAAAAACAAACTATACTCAACTATTAGCTTAGCAAATCTTCTTAACATCACAAATGTTAAGGAAAAATTGATAATGTTTTTCAAAAATTCCGCTACCGCTTTAATATTTGAATCGGCAAAAGAGAATATCCTTTTAGATATAATAAAATTAAAAGGTTTTAATGGAGCTTATAAACATTATATCGGTTTTTCTACTTATAACAATGCTCCTATAGGTATCCTTTCACCATCAGAACTTGATGGAAAACCTTTAATTGTTCCTCAAACAACTGAAGATTCTTTTTCTACCAAACCAAGTGCTAAGAAAACTGTACTAATTGTTGATGATAATAAAATAATACTGAATACACTGGAAAATATCCTCGAGAATAATTACAAAATTATAAAAGCTAAAAATGGCATTGAAGCTATCAATATACTAAAATCTAACGAAGTAAATTTAGTATTAACTGATATAGAGATGCCAGAAATGGACGGTTTTACTTTAATCCAAAAAATTAGAGAAAAGGATGACCATCTACCGATAATTGTGTTAACCTCAAGAGGTGATCAGAAAGATATACAAAACGGTATGAACTTAGGTGCAAACGGTTATTTTATAAAAAAGGATTTTGATAATCAGGCTCTTTTAAAAAAAATTAAAGAGTTGATATGAAAAAAAATATTTTAATTGTAGAAGATTCCCCATATTTTAGGACATCTCTCATAGAAAGATTAAGCCATTACAAAGATATCAATATATTAGGTTATGCGGCAGATGGGATTTCTGCTGTTAGAATGTTTGCAGAATTAAGGCCTGATGTTGTACTTTTAGATTTAATGCTACCCAAAATGAATGGAGACGCTGTCGCAGAATCAATTATGAGTATTAATCCTACACCTATCATTCTAATGACCTCTTTATCAGATTTCGAAATAGAAAAAAGCTTCATACTAAATATAGATTACTTCGTTGATATTATAAAAAAACCTTTAGAAATTGATGATGAGTTTTTACAAAAAGTATATATAAGGATTAAAAATTCATCTAAAATACAAATAAAAAATACCAACACTCAACTTGGCTTACATAAAAAACAATTAGACAATTACCCTAAAAAAGAGGCACTTGAGTCAATCCTTGTTATAGGGGGGTCAACAGGTGGGCCAAAAGTCTTAAAATCAATTATACCATTAATATCAAATATTAAGAATTTACCAGTAATTGTAGCAAATCATTATGAATTTGGATTCGAGGTTCAACTAAAAGACTGGTTATCAGGTTTATCTAATAAACAGACTGCTTTAATAACTGATTGTCTACCAGTTGAAGACAAAGTTTATATAGCCCCCACAGCTTACAATTTCGTTATTGAAAAAAATATGTTTAAGCTAACACCAATTGATAAACAGCAAGCATATTACCCATCAATAAATAATGTTTATAAATCTATTGCATCAGCTTATAAAAATAAATGTATAATTTTTCAGATAACTGGTATGGGGTATGACGGTTTAGATGGTATTAAATATGCAAAAGATGTTGGTGCCAAAATCATTGTTCAAGATCCTGAGACTGCTGTTGCCCCTAGTATGCCAAAATGTGCTTTATCTTATGCTGATCATATCATAAAACCTGAAGAGATTATAGATTACCTATGAAGAAAAACATTGTTGTAGCTGTAAATAGTCTTTTGATAAAAACTTTGATTAAAGAAACATTCATAAATGATAACATAATAGAAATATCATCTATCGATGAATTATTTAGACTGGGTAATATCGAAAATGCAGTCTTTATTGTAGAAAACGCCTTTTTATACGAAATAAACCCTGGATATTTAATGGCATTATCAGAGAAAAATAACAATTTAAACAAATCTATACTTTTAATAACTTCAAATCCAAAACTAATAACATTATACTCTATAACACTACCAAACATTATTGTATCATCCAATGAAAATATAAAAATTTCTTTTGAAAGATTAGAGTTTTGCTCTATAGATTTTGCGATAAACAATCAATACAATGTCTTAAATTTTAAAACTTACAGATACTATTTATATCAAAAATTTTTAGAAGTTTATTCAAATAACATCCTTGATAACTTATTAGATCTAAATACTTACTTTAATGAATTAATATATTTATTCAATCTAATATTCGATATTGATAAATTATTAATCGAGTTTAAAACAGATTATGGTACTTACATTTTTACCACACTGCAAAAGGATAGTTTAAATTTAATTTATAAATCGTTAGAAAATTACAAAATCTTTAATCCAGAAAATACAGTAGAATTACATCACGAAGATATCCATCACTATTTCCCTATTAACATAAATGGTGATCAAAAAGGTAAATTTCATATTTTTTACAGACAGCAAGAAGTTGATGATACCCTTTTCGAACTAACCCCAGCTCTTTTAAATATTTTAAAGAAATTCTACTATTTCCTATCAACAACTTTGCATAAAGAAGCTTTTAGAAACAAATGTGTTGATTTAGACAAAATAAAGATAATTCTAAATACGATTTTCAACGAACCTTTGCCTGATAGTATTAAAATAATAAATACAAGATCACATACTTCGTCTTTCAAAAAAGATGACTCACATTACATAATATCAACTCATACCTCTTTGTACAATCACTCTATTATTACAATTTACTTTTATCATCTAACAAGCAGTTTATCTGACTTTTCAGAAATACTAAATCACTTAAATATCTTTATTCTTAAAAACTTGTTAAAATTTTTCCCAACACCTCTTTCAGTAATAAAAATCGAAAACGATAAACTTCTCTTTAGTGCAACAAATAATATGCCACTTGTTAATAGTGAATCATCCGATTTAATTTTTTGTAATAATTCTTATTTTGGTATGTACAAAAACCTTGACATTGATTTTAAAATGTTAAATATAAAAAGGTCTCTCACATATATCCATCTACCAGATTATTTATTCTTTTCTGAGGAGGAGAGGAAAAAGATTTTGGATAAGGTGCGTAATGACTATTGATTGTACTGATAACATAATATCATTAGTCAAATCTTTTTCTGGGTTAAACATTGTTGGCTCCATTAAAGATAATTTTAATAAGACCTTATCCAAATGGATTGATTACTACAAATCTTCAAAAAATGTTTACGAATTACTGAGAAATGATCGCACTGCACTTTTTAATTTCTTATCAGAAATAACTATCAATGAATCCTTTTTTTATAGAAATAAAAGCCACTTTACAATTTTAAAAACTATAATAAACAATTTACAAAACAAAAATATCAAAATCTTATCAATAGGTTGTTCAAATGGATGTGAGCCTTACACAATAGCTATCGAATTAATTGAAAACTTTGGCATAAATCATCCAACATCAATAGTCGGTATAGATATCAGCAAAGAACAGATAGAACATGCCAAAACAGGTATCTATCAAAAATGGTATCTAAGAAATACACCTTTATCAATAGTTGATAGATATTTTGATAAAATCGATGAAAATAATTATAAAATTAAAGATTTTGTCAAAAAGAATATAACATTTCTTCATAAAAACCTCTTTGAGTTTGATGAAAAAAATTTCGATATTGTTTATTGTAGAAATATCCTAATCTATTTTGACAAAGAGGATACTGAAAACACTATAAAAAAAATAGATGAGATAACAAATAAGCATGCCACAATAATCTTTGGCAACTCTGATATTCTATCAGTCCCAATAAACACTTTTGAAAGATATGAAATCGATGGAGTAACTGTATTTAAGAAAAAAACATCTACAGATGAGACATCAGAGAAAGCTAATAATGATAAAATTAAATCAGAAACAATTATAAAAAAGCAACCTATTATTACAGATATAAAAATAAGAACTCGTAAAAATACCGAAAAGTCAGAAACAGAGCTTTTTGATAAAGCACTGGCACATTTTACAAATAATAATTACGATGAAGCTGCTGCAATTTTTAGAAAGATTTTTGAGAATCTTAACCCTACAAATAATCGAGCAAAAATATTCTACCTAATTTGTCTAATTAAGCAAAATCTAATTGATGATGCAGAAAACTTTTTAAATTACTCTATTGATAACAATATCCTATCCTACGAGCTATTCCTTATCAAAGGGATTCTAAATTTTTATAAAGGTGATTATGAAAACTCTAAAAACGAACTTAGAAAATCTATCTACCTCAAAACCGATTCTTCACCAGCATGGTTTTACTACGGTTTAGCATTGTTAAAGTTAAATGAAAGAGATGAAGCCAAAAAAGCTTTTGAAAAGGCTTTAATGTTTTTAGATGAAAACACGGATAACAACCTCATCTACATCAGCGAACTATCTGCAGATGGTCTAAAAAATATAATAAATTCTTATCTTTCCCAACTTAATTAAAGTGAAATATTGCTTTTTTTCCCAAATTGTTATACTTCATAAAAGCTTAAAATATGGAGGTAAGGATGATAGTCAGATTAAAGGATATTGAGCCAAAAGAGGTTTTAAAGCCAAAAGAGGGGCGCGGTTCACTTATAAATTTTGCTTATGAGGTAGTAACTAAATTTGGTGGTAAAATAAAAATGTTTTCTGTAATAGAGTTAAAACCTGATTCAAAAGTAGGTTATCATACACACGAAAATGATATGGAAATATATCTTATGCTTGATGGAAAAGCCATTGTAAATGATAACGGTGTTGAAGAGCTATTATCGCCAGGGGATATGCTTATAACCCCAAAAGGGGAAAGTCACTCCATTGAAAACAAAACAAACGAACCAATAACCTTTTTAGCGGTAATAATAGAATGAAACAGATAAGTATTGATGAGACACCTGTTTTTATAGGGACAAGTGGTTATAAATTTAGAGATTGGATTGGCAAATTTTATCCTAAGGGTACATCAAATTTTCACATGCTCCCCTTTTATGCGCAAAAAGATTATCTAAATTTTTTAGAGATGACTTTCACTTTTTATAATATACCTTACTTAAAAACTATAAAAAGCATTTTAGATAGATCAGGAGATTTAACATTTTCAGTGAGATTAAATAAAAGATTTCTTAAAGGTAGATACAATCAACAAGATGTAAAAGATTTTTTACACGGTTTAACCCCTATTATTGAAAAAGATAGGTTAGCTGCTTTTTTTGCTGATTTTAATTATGCTTTTTCAGCATCAAAAGAGAATTTCGAACTTATTGAAAAATTATCCAATGATTTTAAAGGTTTCCCAATTTTTTTTGAGCTTCCAAACAGGACATGGTATAAAAGCAGATTCCTTGAGCTATTTCAGGAAAAGAGGATAGGGTTAGTTGTTGTAGATATGCCTCAAATAAAAGGTTTAGCACCTTATTACCCATTTTCATCTAACAATTTCACTTATTTCAGGCTTTATGGAAAGAGTAAATACTGGCTTACACCGGAAGATAAAATCTTAGATTATGACTACAGCTTAGAGGAATTAAATCAGATTTATAATGATATCAAAGTATTATCACTTACAAGTAAAAAAGTTTTTATCAGTTTTTGCAATGTTATAGATGCTAAAGCCTGTAAAAACGCAAAGCAATTTTACGACATAATAAACGAAAATGAAAAAATTTAAAAAAGCTGCTGCACTAAAATATGAGCAAGGTAAAGACAAAGCACCTAAACTATCTGCTAAAGGTAAAGGGCT
Source organism: Deferribacter thermophilus (assembly GCF_049472675.1). Lineage (NCBI taxonomy): Bacteria > Pseudomonadati > Deferribacterota > Deferribacteres > Deferribacterales > Deferribacteraceae > Deferribacter > Deferribacter thermophilus. The sequence goes on along the minus strand of NZ_JAPNXM010000002.1, from coordinate 3,754 downwards.
GATTGCAGAAAAAATAATAAAAAAAGCACAAGAGCATGGCGTTTTTATAAAAGAAGATCCAGACTTAGTAGAAGTGCTTTCTACATTAGATCTTTACGAAGAAATCCCAGAATATTTATATCAAGCTGTTGCAGATATATTGATTGAGATTTACAAATTAAACAACAGCGTTAAAAACAACAAATAAATACCCTTTGATTTTTCCAATTGCAGTTATATAATAACAAAAAACTTGTGGGGGGTTATGATGAAAGCTGTAATTTGTGACGGTTTTGGTGGTATTGATGTATTGAAAATTATCGATACTGAAATCCCAAAACCAAAAGAAAACCAGGTTTTAATAAAAGTTGCTGCGACATCCATTAATAGACCTGATTTAGTACAAAGAGAGGGTAAGTATCCACCACCACCTGGAGAATCAGAGATTTTGGGATTAGAGGTTGCAGGGATAATTGAAGAGGTAGGATCAAATGTAAAAGGGTGGAAAAAAGGTGATAGGGTTGCGGCACTTGTTGGTGGTGGGGGGTATGCAGAATATGCCGTTGCCTATGCAGACCATTTAATACCAATACCAGAGAGTATGACCTTTGAAGAAGCTGCTTGTATTTGTGAATCATATATTACAGCCTTTTTAAATGTAATATTGTTAGGTGAATTGAAAGATGACAACTATGCTATTTTTCATGGTGGTGGAGGTGGAGTAAATACTGCTGCTATCCAGATAACAAGAGCAATCAGAAATAATGTTAAAATCATAGTAACAGTTTCTCCTGAAAAAATGGAAAGAGTTAAAGATTTAGGAGTAGATTTATTAATCAACTATAAAGAGCATCCCGATTTCTCCAAAATTGTTAGAGAATTTACAAATAAAAGAGGTGCTGATGTTATTTTAGATCATATAGGAGCTGCTTATTTAGAACCAAATATAAAATCATTAGCTTACGGTGGAAGACTTGTAATTATTGGTGTTACAAGCGGGATAAAAGCTGAAATTAACCTTGGACTTGTTATGGTAAAAAGGCATAAAATTATCGGTTCAGTTTTGCGTTCAAGACCTATAGAAGAAAAAGCAGAAATTATCAAAGCCTTTAATGAGCAGGTAATGCCAAAATTTGCCGACAGAACAATAATACCTATTATACATGCAATATTTCCTTTAGATGAAGTAAAAAAAGCTCATCAAACTATGGAAGAAGACAAACATTTTGGAAAAATCGTCCTAAAAATTGCAGATCTTTAATCATTTAGCATAAGGTAGTTGTAAGGCGCATTACAACTACCTTTTTTGTAAATTTTAGCTTGATTATCTTAAATATATTCATATAATTGTATAGTTATATTTTTATCGGGGGAAGTAATGGATAAAGAGTGGTTGGAAAAATATGCGGATAAATTCAAAGCTTTGGGACATCCAATTAGACTTCAGATAGTAATAGGTTTATTAAATAATGAGTGTAATGTAACCAAAATATGTGAAGGGCTTAAAATACCTCAAGGTACCACAAGCCAGCATCTTATTGCATTAAAAAATAAAGGGATTTTAGAATCTAAAAGGGAAGGGAACACTGTTTGCTATTATGTAGTAGATGAAGCAATAAAAGAGATAATAAATACTTTAGTTAGCGTCACCGGAGTAGATCCAACTTGTAAGTAATATTAGTAGTTTAATATAAAATTTTATTGACAACTGTTATCTGTTTTGCTATTGATACAATTCCTAAGCGGTTGCGCCCATAGCTCAACAGGATAGAGCAACGGACTTCTAATCCGTAGGTTGGAGGTTCGAGTCCTCCTGGGCGCGTTTCAGATTTCTTATGGTGGGCGTAGCTCAGTTGGTAGAGCCCTGGGTTGTGGCCCCAGTGGTCGCGGGTTCAAGTCCCGTCGCTCACCCTTTTTTTGTTTTGCGAGTGTGGCGGAACTGGTAGACGCGCTAGACTTAGGATCTAGTGCCGCAAGGCGTGGGGGTTCGAGTCCCTCCACTCGCATAAACGCGGGTGTAGCTCAGCTGGTAGAGCGTGACCTTGCCAAGGTTGAGGTCGCGGGTTCGAGTCCCGTCACCCGCTTTTCTCTTTTTCAAATTTAACTTAAAACAATGGATTAATTATAGATATTTTTAAAGTCTTACAGAGACTATTAATTCCCTTTAAAATAACCGTTTTTCTTGTATCTACCACTTAAAATATATTCTACAGCATCAAATATTAGCAAATTTAAGGAATCTTCATCTAAATTATCAAAAAGTTCTTTATAATCAGCTTCACTCAGCTCGGTAAATACATTAACGATTTCTGGATCAAAATAATTGCCGCTATAACTCTTTATTATATTCATTGCTTTATCAAAGCTATATGCTTGTTTGTAAGGTCTTTGCGATATTAGCGCATCAAAAACATCAACAACACTAAATATTCTCGCAACTATTGGTATCTCATCACCTTTCATCCCAAAAGGGTACCCTTTCCCATCCCATCTTTCATGATGATACAGTATTACATCCTTTGCTACCCCCAATATTTCATTTTCCTTTATTACATTATATCCATATTCAACATGCTTTCTAATAATATCTATTTCATCTTCAGTTAAACTACTATTTTTAAAGATAATCTTATCAGGGATTCCAACTTTACCCAGATCATGCAAATACGCACCAATTATCAACTGCCCCTTTTGATATCTGTTCAAATTAAACTTATCAGCCAGATACATTGATAATACAGCAACCCTCTCTCCGTGCCCCTCTGTTTCTATATCCTTTAATTCCAGCACCTTTGCCAAAGTCCTAATACTATCAAAATGTGATCTCCACAAGCCTTCATAAGACTCCCTCAAATTCTTATCATACTCTATTAATTCTCTTAATGCCTTTTTAAACTGTGTATAAAGCACTATATAAATTATCACAGGTATAGTTAAACCAATTAGCATAACAATTATCGATTGTGGTCCTAAAAAGTAAAAAACTGGGGGCTTTGCATAAAATTCAAAAACAATATTCTCCCCACTGTTCATCTTAATTGGCCAATAAATTTCGAAAAGGAACCTTTTAAAATCATTTAGATATTCGTTTTCAGCTTTACTCATAAAATTTGTTTTAATGACAGGTTTACCACTTTTAATTACTTCCACTAACTCTTCATTTTCGAAAGTTTTTCCTAAAATTTTTTTGTTTACTAACGAATAGATTACCTTATTGTCCTTCCAAACTTTAAGTTCAATAATATCCAAGTATTTATTAATATAAAAAATCTTATCTTCTAACTCTTTTATCAAATCAGTATAATTAGTAGTAGTCTCGATCTCATGTTTTACAACTATTTCAATTTTTTCCCTTAGAAGATTTTTAAAATGAACCAGTTCAACAAAGTATACAATAAACGGAAGTGTACTCATAAACAGTAAAATAAATAAAATGGTAAACAAAACAGTCCTTCTAAAAAACTCTTTTTTTAATACCAAAATATTTTCACTAATGTTGCACCCCAAAAATTAAATTACAGCGATTAAATTAATTCTTTTAATTATACTATTTAACATCTAGTTATTACATCATGAGCATAACTACCCTTATACCTCAAAAAAACTCACTTTCGCAATAAATGAGTCGTGCTTCATTGCAAGGCAATATAAACTATTAAACACTCTCTTTTATTATAATAGAATATTTAGAAATTTCTTCCACCATGATAGTGACACTGTTGACAGTTTGTATTATTAATTTGATGCATATATTTATCTCCATTATGACAAGATT